>PLZQ01000524.1 GCA_003152225.1 Limisphaerales bacterium
TACAGAACGACGTTTACACCAGCCCGTAACCCGGTTTCGTCGTTCACTGGTGGCTAAGTCTCTGTGGTACGGAGATATACGCCTTAACTAAGCGTCATTCGGTTCTGACTGCCCAATACATTCATGCGTTTCAAATCGGGCGTCACGAAAGCGTGGACGCATTAGAGGCTTTGGTTGGAACATCATTATGTCTAATTTTAGGACACTTCCATTGACAAGTAATCCTTGTTCTGCATAATTCGCGAATCAGAAGGTGACTCATATGCCGTTTTCGGGAGAATTGGTATTGAAGTTTATGCTAACATCACAAGGGCGGCTGCTAACATCGAGTATTCTGCTGGGAACAATTGTTTGGGCCGCCATCGTCCTGACCGCCTCGCCGACCTCACAAACTGCGCACCTGCTCCGCCGGGCCTGCAGGCTGGTGGGCGGGCGAAGGCAACGCCCAGGACAACCTGGGCGGGAACAATGGCGCCTTGTATGGAAGCATGGGTTTTGGGGCGGGCAAAGTGGGCCAGGCTTTCAACTTCGATGGCAGCTCGGGCTACGTGGAAATGCCGGCCTCTGCGAGCCTCAACGTTGGGGTCGGCGCGGGGTTGACCTTTGAATGCTGGATCAAGCCTGCGGCTCTGGCGGACGCGCAGCCGGTGGCCGAGTGGAACAGCGGGGCCCACGCTGGCCCTCAACTCTGGATTTCCCCGCCTCCTCCCTACGGAGGCGGTTCCGGCTCGCTCTACGTCAACCTGATCGATACGGCGGGCACAGCTCACACTTTGACCACTGGCGGTGGCATTCTTAACACCAACGGCTTCCAACACGTGGCCCTGAGCTACGACAAGGCCAGCGGCATGGCGTCTCTGTATTATAATGGGGCGATGGTGGCGGCGGGAAAGCTGGGCAGCTTTACCCCGCAAACCAGCTTCGGTCTGTACCGGCCTGATTGACGAAGCCAGTTACTACAGCCGGGCGCTGAGCGCGTCGGAGATTCAAGCCATTTACAACGCGGGCGACGCTGGCAAGTGCCCGGTAGGCGTGGCCCCGTCGATACTGACACAGCCTGCCAGTCAGGCGGTCTCTGCCGGTGGCAATGCGGCCTTCTCCGTGACTGTGGCGGGCACTCCTCCGCTGAGCTATCAGTGGCAATTCAGCGGAACCAATATTCCGGGGGCCACCGGCACCTCGCTCACGCTGAGTAATGTGCAGGCCACCCAAGCGGGCAGTTACTCTGTGCGCGTGACCAATACCTTTGGCTCGATCATGAGTTCCAACGCGCTGCTGACGGTTATTTCGTCTCCGACCTGTGCGCCGCCGCCTTCAGGACTGGTCAGTTGGTGGCGGGCCGAGGGCAGCGCCAGCGACGGAGTCGATAGCAATAACGGCACGTTGTTAAACGGTGCGTCCTTCGCTTCGGGGATGGTGGGCCAGGCCTTCAGCTTCAATGGCAGCTACCAATGCGTCCAAGTTCCCCACGCTGCGAGTCTGGTGGCTTCCAACTACTCAATCGAAGCCTGGGTCAAGCCGCTGGCCCAGGTGAGCGATCCGATAGATCAGGATCTCATCTTCGGCCAGAGCTTTGGCCACTGCCAGTTGGTCGCCCGCACCGGCAGCTCGGGGGTGCGCTTGGCCTTCTCCTTTGGGACCAGCCACACGTCGTTCTATGAGGCCACGGGCACCAGCGAAATACCGATCGGACGGTTTAGCCATTTGGCCGGGACCTGGGATGGCACCACGCTCCGACTCTATATCAATGGCGTCTTGAACGCGCAAAGCTCGTCGCACGCTGCGCCGGTGGACTCGGGTTGTCCGTTCTACCTTGGCGGTTTCTACAGCCCGGCGGCCGACAGTTGCGGCTATGTGAACCAGTTCTTCAATGGTCTGATAGATGAAGCCAGTTACTACAACCGGGCGCTCTCGGGTGCTGAGATTCAATCCATCTACAACGCTGGCGGCGCGGGCAAGTGCCCGCTACGTGCGGCCCCGACGATCATCAGACAGCCTGCCAGTCTGGCGGTCCATGCGGATGCCACTGCGGCCTTCTCCGTGACGGTTGCGGGCACGCCCCCGCTGAGCTATCAGTAGCAATTCAAAGGAACCAAAATTGCCAGGGCAACCCGCAGCTTGCTCACGCTGAGCAATGTGCAGTCCGCCCAGGCGGGCGGTTACGCTGTGCGCGTGACCAATGTCTTTGGCTCGATCATGAGCTCCAACGCGCTGCTGATGGTCAACCGCATGCGCCTCCAAGTCAGCCTGAATCCGGACGGCACCGCACGGCTGCATTTCCTGGGCAGTAACAGCCAATCCTACCGGATTGAAGTGTCCCCGGACATGCTGAATTGGGTAGCGCTGGGCATCAGCACTGCCGACGCCGAAGGGAACGTTGAATTTACTGATCCGAACGTTGCGAAGCAGCCGCTCGGGTTCTACCGAGCGGTGGAGCAATAAGCGTTGTATCACCCGGTTCGGATGGTGAGTGAAAAAGTCCGGGGCCCTGAAGAACAGGGCCTCGGCTCCTCTAAACCAAAAGTGGTTGCGGCCCCGCCGTGCCTGGTATTCCGACAGCAGCACTGTGCTGATCAGCCTGTCAAATCAACTTACCTCTTTGCAGAGACCATGGGTTTTGGTTTGATCGGCGCATGTCAAAAGTCTCCCTTGCGGCGATTGTCCGTTACTGCGACCGGTTGCTGCGCACTGCCGAGGTGCAGGATTACGACCGGGCCGCCAACGGTCTGCAGGCCGAGAATCGCGGCTCGGTCACCCGGATTGCGGCAACCGTGGACGCGAGTCTGGCGACCGTGCGGCTGGCGGTCGCGGCGAAAGCGGACCTGCTGCTGGTGCACCATGGCCTCTTTTGGGCGCCCGCGCATCCCTGGACGGGCAAACGCTACGAGCTAATGGGCTGTCTGTTCGAACACAATTTGGCGGTTTACAGCTCCCATCTGCCGCTGGATGCTCATCCCCGCCTGGGCAATAACGCCCAGATTTGCGCCGCACTAGGCTTGAAGGGGTTGCGTCCATTCTTTGAGAGCCACGGCCAGTGCATCGGCTTTCAGGCCAAGACAAGCATCTCGCGCGCGGACTTGGCCGGGCGTCTGCATCGCGCCACAGGGGTCAAGCCGCTGGTGATCCCGGCCGGCCCGCCGATCTGCCGCCGCATTGGCGTCGTGAGCGGTGGCGCAGGCGACGACTTGCAGCATGCGGCGGAAGAGCAAGTGGACACGTTCGTCACGGGCGAAGGGCAGCATTGGACTTTTGCCATGGCTGAGGATTTGGGTCTAAATGTCCTGTACGGCGGGCATTACGCGACCGAGACTTTTGGCGTCAAAGCACTGGCAGCGCATCTTTCCGCCCGATTCAAAGTGCCCTGGACCTTCCTGGATCACCCCACGGGCTTGTAACACGGGGCTCAGTGCGCCTTCGCTACCTCAACCGTTTGCCCCACAGTCCGTGCTTTTCTTCGGAGTAACGGTCACGTTCGGCGAAGCGGCAGCCGTAGTTCGCCGTTCCCGGGAACATGAAGATGATCCCGCGATTGCGGTAGCTCCACGGATTGAGGCAGAACTTGTAGTCCGCCGGAACGCTCTCGGCAACGTAGTTTAGGTCGAGCTTCCGGTCTTCATACTGGTCGAAGCACAAGCCATTACCGGCGTCGAAGTCATCGATGACGATGACCGGCTTTTCGCACTTGCCGAAGATGATGGACATTTCATCCCGCAGCGGCCAGTAGGCACCCCAGTGGGCGTCGAGGAAGAACATGGACTGCTTCTGAATCTCAGGCAGGTGCGCGCGGAGGAAATCCGGCGAGCTCTTCGTCTCGTAGATCAGGTTGTCCGCAAAGTAGATTTCGGGCCGGCGCTTCCAGTCGATCACGTCGCAGGTGAACACCTTGTCAAACAGCAGGCTCATGGCCACGGAGGTCTCGCCATCATAGGTGCCGGTCTCCACAAAGTTGCGCACGTCAAAGTCGGCTTGCAACTTCTTGACCACGCGGACCAAGTTGGGGTCGATGACAACCCGGCAACGGAGGTTATCATGCACGTAGCGGTCAAACCCCTTGGTGTCCTGGCCGAACCGGCGCCGCAGGTCATTGACCTCGGCAGCCGTCAACTGGTTGGCCTCCAGTTTCTTGATCTTATGGTTGATGAGCCAGTTGAGCATTGATTGCCCCACAGCCGTCTTCTTGAACATTTCAAACATAGCGAATCTTCTGGTGAACTTGTTCCTGGCTCAGTTAGCTGCGTTTATCCAAGCTTCTTGTTCGGGTCGCGCTGACCTTTCGAAGTCAGGCCGACCAGTAGGCCCTTGGCCTCATTGGCTACCTTGCCAAGGAAACGGAAAGTGCGCCGCGCAAAACTCATTCTGGGCCAAGCCAGCACGGCTTCGCGCCGCACCTGTTCCGCCTCGGCATTGCGACCCAAAGCGAGGAGGCACTTGACCTTCATCTCATGCGCCTGCCGAACCCTCACGTCGGCCATCTGGGTTGCCTCGATGTACTTAAGCGCCTCAGTGTATTCCTTCTTGTCAAAATGCTCTTGCGCGCTCCCAAGCAACTTGGAAACAATGACGGCTTCCTGTTTGAAATACAGTGGCGAGAACCGGTCCCGCTCTTCCGGCGACATGGCGGTATGTCGTTCTTCCTGGAACACATGATAGAGGTCGGAAAACCTCGCCGCGTCCTTTTCAAAGGACGCGGCCACCTGCTCCATTTTCGCGAGAGCAGCGACGCGGGCTTTTTCATCATCAGGATGCATAGCGTTGATCAGTTTGGTGGCGGATTCCTTGCGGTCCCGCAAGGTGAGGTGAAAGAATTGCGTCCAAAATGGCAGACAGCGCATCCGCTGAGTCCTGCCTTTGCCGCGAATGGGCGAAAGCAGGATCGGGATATTGATGTAGCGGTCGATCATGCGGCCGATCTGATCCTTCCACGTGTCCTCAAACCAGTAAAAGAAGTAGGCTGTATAAACCGATTCAAGGGTCTGCAACCAACCCCAGCCCACGATCGGAAACGTGGCGATATCCGGCGCGACCGGGTCCCAAGGACACGCGAGCACAACGCCGTCCGGGTAGGGCTTGAATTGATCGCGGACAATGTTGTCCCAGCCGTCGGTTTCGAACCGAACGTCGTCGTTTGCGAGCATGTAGATTTCAGCAGTACGTCCGGAGCGCTCCCAGAGAGCTTTGAACGGAGTGTGCCAGTCCTGCGGGCTCGGACCGATGTTCCAGTGGACCGGGAAACCAAGGTCGGGGAATTTACCCGCGTCAATTGCGGAGCGGGTTAGATCGTCGTCATCATCTACACACAGCCAAAGGGACACCTTGTCCTTTTGCCTGGTGGTCAGACGCAAAGAGTCAAATACCTCCACCAACTTCTCCGGCCGGCCGCGGGTATTCAGCAAAAGGGCTATGTCGCCGCGCCTGATTTTGGAAGCGTCGAGTCTGAATTGATCCGGGTTCGCGCTGGCCATAAAGCGGGGAGGTTAGGCCGTTTGCCTAAGGAAGGCAACAAAACTGTGCGACACAGCACGATGCCGCAATCGCGGGTGTGATCCAGACGTCCGGTCCAGAGCAAATGCTCTCGGATCGACGCCCTCGGCGCTTCTGCCGTTCGGGGTGAAAGCTCCACCGGTCGTCCAGGTCTTTCACGCTGCGGCTGTGGCGCCTTTTCCCACAGGCACATAGCGCACCTGACTCGGCAGTTTGGCGGGATCAATGTTCCGCCAGCAGTCCACCACGGTCAGCGGCCGGTTGGCAGCATAGCCCTCCACCGCGGCTTTGAATTTCGCGTCCCGCGTGGTCACGACCACGATGTCGGCGTTCGCGAGGCAGTCCTCAGCCGCATCGACGTACTTGACGGCGCTGCCGAGCATCGCCCGGGCGTTGTCACTGGCGAGAGGATCGCAGGCAACAATGTGCAAATCATGCTTGAGCAATTCGCCGATCAGCTTCATGGCCGGCGATTCAGTGATGACTGAGGTGTTCGCCGTGAAGGATAGGCCCAGGATACCCAGGGTCTTGCCACCGGCCGAACGGTTGATTTCACTCAACACCAATTGGGCCAGATGCTCATCCTGGTGCTTATTCACGCGGTGCGCCGCCTCGACCAGTTCGGCCTGAACGCCATGCTTCTGGGCCAAGGTAATGTAGGCGTGGACATCCCGCGGAAAACACGTGCCGCCAAAGCTCAACCCGCCCTGGAAATAATACGGGGAAATGCGGCGGTCGGCGCCAATCGCCTTGGTGACCGCGTCCACATCGGCTGTGGGAATGCATTCGCAAAGATTGGCGACGGAATTGGCGAAGCTGATCTTCAACGTGATATAGGCGTTCAAACAGACTTTGGCGATTTCAGCATTGATGATCGACATCCGGGAAATCGCGGGCTGGTTCTCGCAAAGCTGCTTGTGGATGGCTTCGATCTGCTTGCCGGAATCTGGGTGGCTTTGTCCGATAACCGCGAGGTCCGGACGGAGAAAGCCGTTGATAACATTGCCCAAGGCCACGAAATCCGGACTATAGCCGACGGAGAACCCGTCGTTCAGCTTCCGGCCTGAAACTTTTTCTAGTAATGGAATGAAAGCGGAGTCAGTCGAACCAGGCATGACGGTGCTGCTGATCACGAATAAATGGTGGTCCTTATGGCTATCGCGCAAAGCCTCAGCCAGAGAGCGAAGGGCCGATTCGACGAATCGATTGGAAAAGCTTCCATCCGGATTGCTGGGCGTGGCCACCAGCACCCAGGTTACATCGGTCTGCTCGATGGCTTGCTTGTGGTCGCGTGTGGCCCGCAGTGTCTTGCCGCCATGCTGGGCCAGCAGCTCGGCCAAACCAGGCTCATACCAGGGAGCGAGGCCGCGGTTCACGTGGTCCACCACCCGTTCTTCGATATCTACGCCGAGGGTTTTAAAGCCTCGCTTGGCGAAGCAAGTTGCGAGACAGAGCCCAAGTTTTCCCAATCCAACCAGCGAGAGGCGTTCGGTCATTTAGAGTTCTTTCCTTCTGTGTTTATGCGGCGGCTGACAATTGTGCTCCCTCAACTTTTGGTTGGGGGCAGATTTCGATGTGCCCAATCCAGCCCGGATGGGGTGCAAAACCAAGAAAGCGGCTTGTCTTATCCCGCAGGCAATTGAGCCACTCGGGGTTGGCCGAACGGATTTCAATATCGTCCAACTTCCGCAATCCAAAATCGAAGGTGCTGTCTTTAAGCAAGTGAGCGTACATTTTGAGCTTCAGGGGATCGAATCCCATCAGCCTCGTGGCCACGAGGTCCACAGCCAGGAGGTTCTCTCCTCCCAGAAGGACTCCTGCAGCCACCGGATCCGGGGCCAGCGGGCCGTCATTTGCTCCGCCGATCACCCCGTCGATTACCGTAAGGGTTCGACGTTGAGGCGTTGCATGAAGCTGCCCTTGGCTGTCGGCGAAGCGAAATATGGCCATCAAATCGACGGCCATTCGCCAAGCGGAGTCGTTGCCATACCAGTTGCCCGCATCCAGTTGGCGCTTGCCTTCGCCAACTTTGAGGCCAAGCCGCTTGGTCGTCGCATTGTGGACCGAATAGACTGCCCGATGGAGGTATTCCAAAGCGTGGCTCCGGGAGGCCAGAAGATGATCATACATCCAGCGCTCGGTTCTAATCAGGAATTCCTCCGTGCGGCTGAAAACTCCCTCTGGGTATTGGTCGCCGCCCAGGCGGCCGGCGGAAACTCGATAATGCACCAGGTAGTTCTTGTTGGTACAGATGCCGACCAAACCTTTCGCATTGAGGGTGGCGCCCACTTTCTTATGCACCTTCAACTTGGGTATCGAGATGACCACGTCCGCCTTCATAACGGTGCCAGCGACCTCATATTTATGAGTTCCATCATGGTGCTGAGCAATCGTCTCATTGCGATCGTACACCGCGCCGTAAAGCTTCTCCAGATGGGGCAGGCTGTGCAGAGCGCTCTTGCTGCCAAGGTTCACCGTCACATTGCCCTCCGGGTCGCCTGGCAGTGACTCGAGGCACGAATCAAAATGCTTCCAGCGTGACCAATAACAGCGCAAGTCGCGAACCGAAACGCTCGGTCCCGAAAACTGTGCATAAAACTCAACGACTGTCGGAAGTTGTGTCCGCTCTAGTAATTCCTGAAAATTGCAGTCATATTGGGGTGCGTCCGCTATCAGAATTCGGCCCCGTCCTTGTAGGGCGATCCAAACGAAATCAGCCACCGCGCGCAACACGGCCGGATGCGTAATGGCGGAGAATAAATCCTTGCCCAACCGATGCTTGCTCACGACAAAATTCGGCTTTAGGACGACGGTCATTCCCGGCTTGACCAAATAGCCGAGGGGATTCCATTTCTCTGTGTCAATGTTTTCCGCGTCAAGCCGCATCAGTCGAAACAGCTCTCTCACCCCCTCATAAACGAAGTTTGGTTCCACCTGCAGGAAGGCGCGAAAAGGATATTCCGGGTAAGCAACCGAAGGATGAAAGGGGCCTTGGGCGGGATATCCCGCACCTTTCGTTCTTACCACCGCTACCTCTACACTCATACTCTAGGCCTGCAAAGCTTGTTGAAGAGCGGCGTTGTCAAACTTTAGCTTGAGTTCCTGAACGAGCAGTCGGTGCTTGCCGCGTTTAGTCAGGGGAATCTCCCGAACAGATTCCAAGGTAAGGTCCACGTCATTCAAGCAGCGTTCCAAAAGCCTGCGCTGCATGTCCTTTTGTGCCGCTTCGCTGAAAGTGTCCCGCGGCACAAATTTGAAGACGATTTTGCCGGGTTCTCGCTGCAGGAACTGGAACTGCTTGATCCGATCATAGAAATCGTCATGCATGTTAAGCATCGAAGTGGACAGATAGCGCCCGGACTTTGTGACGATTAGCTCCTGCAACCGGCCCTCGATTCTCTCCCAGATTTGATAGGGGCGTTCACAGGCTGCGCATCCCCAGCCCTTGAAGACCGCCAGATCCTGAGTCCGGTAGCGAATGAACGGCGTGGCGTGCATGATAAAGGAAGTGCCGATGATCTCGCCGATCTCGCCGGGGGTGGAGACGAGCTGGCCCTCACGGTTGACCAACTCGGCATAGCCATACTGCGGAAGCACATGATACGTATCTTCGTGTTCGCAGTAGCCAGCCAGCACCGCCATCTCGTAGTGTCCGTAATGAATGAAGATCCTGGCCTTAAAAACCTCCCGCAGCAGGTCCCTCTGAAAATCATAGAGGTGCTCCGATGAGCAAAGAATCCCCTTCAGGGGCGGAAACGCGCCGCCGGTCTCTTTCAGAAATCTTGCAAAGAGGTAGCCTGAAGAAGGGTAGCACCTGACCCATTCGGGTTGGTATTCCAGCGCGCGACGGCGGTAGATTTCCATCTGCTCAGGGACGAAGTCGTAGGTGGAACACCGCAGTTCGTTGAACTTTGCAGCAAACTCCATGCGATCCGGCGCATTGATTAAGAGACCGCGAAAGACAATCTGCCGGTCGCCTTCTTGCCAGCCGACGCGCGCGTATTGGTGGGCTTTGGAAGCAAGTTCTTTAGCAAAGGATTGAGGGTCTCGATACATGCCGCAGGGGATGCCTGTGCTGCCTCCGGTGGTGATGTGGGTCCGCCCCTCGACCGGCGCCGAAAACTCCTCTAAACGGTCTCGGATCATCTCCTTGTCCACATAGGGAAGGCGTCGGAAATCCTCGAAACTGCGAATATCGCTCGGATGGACGCCCGCTTCCTGGTAAAGCGCGCGGTATCCGGCCGTGTTCTCGTAGGCGTGCCGGGTAACGCGCTTTAGCTCTCGCAGTTGATAGTCAGCAATCTGATCACGCGTCCATCGGTCGGAGTCTTTCAGGAATTGCCGCCAGGCAACATAATCTTTGTTTTGCAGATCAGCGTGGACCATATTCAACAGATTTCACATGTCCGGCCCAGGCACGGGGGCATAAACCGGTTCAGTATAAGCCGCTCATTTCGAGAAAACAAAAAGCCTATCAGGGCTATGCACTTCGCGCAAGTATCCCCCGATCACTTGCGCCAATTCCGCCGGACTGTCGTGGCGCGCAAGGAAGCCAAAACCCCCAGCAGCACATGTCGGCCCGGCCTCGCGTGGAGAGCAAAATGGCGATTTCGCCTCGCCTGATCTCAGGCTGGGCAGGCACGGCAGGCCCGGAATTGTTCATAGGCGGCGGAAACTAGGGAATCCCTGCATGGATGTCAACCCGCGCCTGCCTTGGAAGCGTCTTGCTGCAAAATCCCATCTTGCGTACGATCAGGCCGGCATGATTATTCACCGGCTCCTGGCCCAGCACTTCAAACAGCGGGACGACCCAACATTTTACTCGTTTCAGGCTCAGGATGCCATCAGGTGGATCGAGCAGGGGGGCGTATCTCTTGGACCAAAGACGCGTGTGTTGGATCTCGGTTGTGGCCACGGCATTTTCGGGGCGGCCCTCATGAAAGAGGGATGCCAGGTTACCTTCGCTGACGAAGAGCAGGGGTTGCTTCCGGAGATTTCCAACGCTCCCTTTCGCCGCATCAATCTCGATCGCGACGCGGTTGACGCCTTGGGTGAGTATGACCTGGTTATTTGCTCGAACGTCCTGGAGCATTTGGCGAAACCGCAGCAATTCATTGATTCGGTTCACAGAATACTAACCCCGGGGGGAAGACTATTCTTGAGCTGGACCAATTGGCTGTCCCCCTGGGGCGGGCATGAATTCTCTCCGTTCCATTACCTGGGAGCCCGCCGGGGACACCTGGTTTATGACAAACTCTTCAAGCGGAAGCGGAAACACACTCCGTTTGAAAACCTTTTCCCTACCTATATTGGAATGGTTTTGGCCATGATTCACCAGAGTCCTGAGCTCGTGACTCTTCGTGCGGCGCCGCGTTACTACACGGAATTCGCGTTCCTGGTCCACATTCCGATCCTCCGCGAATTCCTGACCTGGAATTGCGCCTTGTTGGTTGGGAGAAAAGTCCCTGGCGTCAGGTCGTAGAGCTGGTTGGCATCCGCGTCCTCTGTTTGGGAAATGACTTTGCCGAGGCAAGATTAGCCAAGTTTTTCTCAATTAACTCAGCAGGCTATTTATGTGATTGTCTTGTTCTGTGACCAAGCACTGTGCATGTGGCGGAAAGGATTCAGATTCATGAAGAAGACCCTGGAGCTTGCCAAACCGACCCTATTAATTGCTGCGGTTCTGCTTGTGGGCGCTGCTTTGCCGTCGGCGTTGCTTGCCCAAGGCTTACCCAGTTCCTCCAGCCTCTACTCGACCCTGATCGATATTGACTTTGGCGCCCATCTCAGCCCCGGGCTGAACGCCAACAAGTTGGGGTTGGCCGCTGCGGGCCTGACAGTCACTGACTTCTGGAATTTCTATAGCCGCGACGATGGTCAGGGCCATTGGCAGATCGATGGCGCGCTGCCCAACCTCAGATTCACGGATGGCTCGACTTCTTCGGCGGGACTGATCGTCAGCAATGCGCCCGCATGCTGGGCGGACGGTTCGTCAGATGCAATGTACAACACCTACGTGTACCCCTTTGACGGTGGCAACACTACCGTCACGGTTACCAACCTGGCGGCGGGTCAATACGATCTTTATGTGTGTGGTCCCAACGACACTTATCAACTCGTAGTAGGCAGCACGAGCTTTGGGTCCAGGAGCTCGTTTGATTGGCCGGTCATTAATCCGACGGTTTGGCAGGAGGGACGGCAGTATGCGGTTTTCCGGGGGGTGCCGGTGATAGCCGCGCAGACGGTGACCCTCACCGCGCTGCCGAACGCGTGCGGTTCCCTGGGGATTAGCGGGATGCAAATCGGTTCGGCGACAGTGGTGACGGGGACCCCGCCGAGCATTGTGGCGCAGCCGCAAAACCACACGGCCGTTGCGGGCTCCAGCGCTACCTTCGCTGTGGCCGCCGGCGGTACGCCGCCATTGCGCTATCAATGGCAGCTCAACAGCGCTGCGATCACTGGGCCACGGCAAGCACATTGACCCTTACCAACGTGCGAACCAGGCAGGCGGGCAGTTACCGGGCAGTAGTGACCAACGCATTCGGATCGGTAACCAGCTCCAATGCCGTGCTGACGGTCATTCCAACTCAACCTTGCGATGCACCGCCTGAGGGCCTGGTCAGTTGGTGGCGTGCTGAGGGCGATGCCAGCGACTACGCGGGAACCAATAACGGCATCTTGCAGGGCGGAGTGACCTTTACGCCCGGGCGTGTCGGCCAAGCCTTCGGGTTCAATGGGACCAACAGCTACGTCCAGGTTCCCAGCCGTTCCGGCCTTAAACCCACTGGGCCTTTCACGGTGGAGGCGTGGGTCAATTATGACACCCTCTTCGGTGCAAATGGCGGCACGATCGTCGCCAAAGGTCAGGACGCCGAGGACGTAATCGATTGGGCGCTGGTGATGGGCCCTACGCAGCAACTCCGGCCGCACCTTAATGTGGGCGGCTACTGGAACGTTTATAATTGTGCCAGTACGCTGGATACCGGGGTCTGGTATCACGTGGCGATGGTCTATGACGGCGCGAGCCTGCGTGGGTATGTCAATGGCGCCTTGGATGGCACGACGGCTGCCTCGGGCACGGTGCAGGCGACGGACTATCCGCTGCGTATCGGCGCTTATGCGCCGGTCAACGGAACTGCCAGCAAGGCCTACTTACCCGGTCGCATCGACGAATTATCCCTTTACAACCGTGCGCTTTCGGCCAGCAATGTCGCTGCCATCTACAATGCCGGCAGCGCCGGCAAGTGCGGCTTGCCGCCGAGCATTGCGACGCAGCCACAGAGTCAGACGGTGGGCGTTGGTTCGAGCGTGACGCTTAGGGTGGCGGCCACCGGGACGGGCCCCTTGAGTTATCAATGGCGGCTGGGCGGGACGAATCTGGCGGGCGCTACCGGCTCTGCGCTGCTGCTGGCGAATGTTAAACCCGCCAACGCGGGCAGCTACTCGGTGCGCGTGACCAACACGTTCGGGGCGATAACCAGCAGCAATGCAATCCTGACGGTTGCCTCGGTCTCGCCCTGTGCGCCGCCGCCGTCGGGCTTGGTCAGTTGGTGGCGCGCCGAAAGCAGCGCCAGCGACAGCGTTGGTAGCAATAACGGGGCGTTGTTAAATGGCGCGTCCTTCGCTGCGGGGATGGTGGGCCAGGCTTTCAGCCTTAACGGCAGCAACCAATGCGTGCAAGTGCCACTCTCTCCGAGCCTGGTGGCTTCCAACTACTCGATTGAGGCCTGGGTCAAACCACTGGCGCAGGTAAGCGATTTCATCAATCAAGATCTTATCTTCGGCCAGAACTTTGGCCAATGCCAAATGCTCGTCCGCACCGGCAGCATCGGGGTGGACGTGGCCTTTGCGTTCGGGACCAGCCATTACACTTTTTTTGAGGTCGCGGGCACCAGCCAGATACCGATTGGGCAGTTTAGCCATTTGGCCGGGACCTGGGATGGAACCACGCTCCGCTTGTATATCAACGGTGTCTTGAACGCGCAAAGCACGCCGGGTGCCTTGCCGGTGAATTCGGGTTGTCCGTTCTTCATTGGCGGCTTCTACAGCCCGGCGGCCGACAGTTGCAATTATGTGGGCCAGTTCTTTAATGGCCTCATTGACGAAGTCAGTGATTACAAACGGGCGCTCTCTGCGGCTGAGATCCAGGCCATCTACCTGGCCGACGGCGCTGGCAAGTGCGCGGTCGGCACGGCCCCGACGATAACGGCGCAACCTGCCAGCCAGACAGTTCAAGCCGGTTCCTCGGTGACCTTCGCCGTTACGGCCACGGGCACCTCGCTGTTGAGCTACCAATGGCGTTTTAGTGGGACCGACATTGCCGGGGCGACCGGCGCCTCGCTCCGCTTGAGCAATGTGCAGCCCGCTCAAGCGGGCGTCTACGCGGTGCAGGTGGGCAACGCCTATGGTTCCGCCACGAGTTCAAACGCTGTTCTGACAGTGAATCCCGCTGCCTCATGCGCGCCTCCGCCCTCGGGCCTGGTGAGTTGGTGGCGTGGGGAAGGGGATGGTTTGGACGCGGTCGGGACGAATAGTGGCACGTTGCAGAATGGGGCCACCTTTGGGGTGGGCCGCGTCGCCCAGAGTTTCGCGTTGGACGGCGTGAATGAATACGTGAAGATTCCCAAGGCGGCCAGTTTGGATGCGCCTAATCAGCTTACCATCGACTTCTGAATGAAGGCTGACGCGAGCAGCCCGGTAGGTTCACGTATTGCGGGACTTGTCGCGAGCGACTTCTATGGAATGGAGATTGGGACTGCTCCGGCGGGGGTGTTTCTCTTCGTTAGCACGGACAACGGGGCGAGCTTTGTCACTACGGCCGATGTCAATGGTGGCGGGGCGACATTCCCCGTCGGTGAATGGCATCATGTGGCGGGCACGTGCGACGGGGCCAAGCTGCAGTTTTATCTCGATGGGCAACCCTGGGGCAAACCGGCGCCAGTGACGGGGGCCATTTCGGCAATGCTAACTAACAGCTTTGTGACGATTGGCTCAGAGGACGGGAGGACGCGATTTCCTTTCTGCATTGGGACGCGGTACTTCAAGGGCCTGATCGATGAGGTTGACGTGTTCAACCGCGCGTTGTCGGCCACGGAGATCGCGGCCATCTACAGCGCGAGTGTATCAGGCAAGTGCGCTACGTCCACCTTGCCGCACTTCCTCTTGCAGCCGACCAATCAGACGGTCATTGCTGGTGCCAGCTTAGGCATGCCCCCGTTCATCTCTGTGCAACCGACCAGCCAGACGGTGGGGGTTGGGTCGAACGTGACGTTTACAGCGGTGGCCACCGGGACGGCGCCCTTGAGCTATCAATGCCGATTCAACGGAACCAATATCCTGGCTGCAATTGCCACCGCGCTCACACTGACTAACGTCAAATTGGCCCAGGCCGGGAGTTACATCGTGCGTGTCACCAACCTTTATGGTTCAGCGACGAGTTCAAACGCAGTTTTGAAGGTGAGTCCTTCTCCCACCTGTGTGCCGCCGCCTTCAGGAATGGTCGCTTGGTGGCGGGGTGAAGGCAACGCATTGGATTCGTTCGGCACCAATAATGGCACCCTGCACAACGGTGTTGGCTTTGAATTCGGGGGTGGGGTCGGCTGGGCATTCAGCTTTAATGGTACGAACAGTTACGTTGAAGTGCCCGATTCCCCCGCTCTGCGGGTAACCAACTGTTTTGGCTCAATCAGCAGCTCCAACGCAGTGCTGGTCGTGACGGGGACGCCGCCGAGGATTGTGACACAGCCGCAGAGTCAGACGGTGGGGGTCGGGTCGAACGTGACGTTTACAGTGGCGGTGACCGGGACGGTGCCCTTGAGTTATCAATGGCGGCTGGGCGGTACGAACTTGCTGGGGGCCACCGGCTCTTCGCTGTTACTACTGAGCGTTCAACCTGCCGTCGCGGGCAACTACTCGGTGCGCGTGACCAACGTCTTTGGCTCGATTTTCAGTTCCAATGCCACTCTGACCGTGATTCAAGGTGTCCCGAACACTCTCATCAACGTGGATTTTGGAGCGGGTTCTGCCACTACCGGCAGTCCGAAAGCAGGTCCTGCGGCCGTGGGCCAGGCGACCAACGATTTTTGGAACTTCTACACCCGTGACGATGATTCCGGCGGCTGGCGCACCTTTGGTGTGTTGAGCAACCTGAAGTTCGCGAATGGGGCCGCGGCCTCCGGCGGGATGACGGTGCTCAACGCGTCCGGCGCGTGGGGGGATGGTTCCTCCGACCCGATGTATAACTCTTATATTTACCCGTTCGATAGCGACAACGTCTCGGTAACCGTGACGAACCTGACGAAGGGCCAATATGACTTCTACGTTTACGGCCCTGATGGGAATTATCAACTGACAGTTGGTCCAACAGATTACGGGGTTAAGACATCTCTGGATCAGCCGTTGATCGATCCGCCCGTGTGGCAGGAGGAGCGGCAGTATGCGTTATACCGTGGGGTGCCAGTGGGAGCGGGGCAGGGCGTCACCCTCACTGTGCGGCCCGGCGTGTATGGCTACGCCGTGATCTCGGGGATGCAAATTAAGGCGGCAACCCCAACAGGCCAGCTACAGAATCAGACGGCGCGGCTTAGGTTCACCGGCGTCCCATCCGGTGCTGGCCACTCGCAGATGCAACTGGAATTCCTGGGCGCCCCAAACCGGGTGTATGCGCTCCAGGCAACCGCCACCCTGAGGGATTGGGTGACGATCGGCATTTGCGCGACTGACGCAAACGGCAGCCTCACAATCACTGATCCAGACGCTGACAAATATCCGGCCCGGCTCTATCGAGTAGTGGGGCAGTAGGGGCGGCAGTCAGCCAAAGTCCCGGGGTGCCGGCTGAGAGAAATTCTTCGGTATCGCGTGGGCAACGGGGCCGCCATGGCGCATCTTTGGCGTGGGATTTAACCAGAACAGTCGGGCACGCTGGCGGAAGTAAGCTTGGCAATGGTTACTGCGTGACGACGCGGTAGTAGTGGGCCGGAGATTCGTTCGGCTGGTCGTCTTCGAAGGTATAATCTCCGTTCTGCTGCTCGTCTTCTGAGGGCGTCCCGAGCGTTTCCCAGTCAAGCAGGTTCGTCGAGTCCTCGATGAGGTAGGTTCGGGCGTCGTCGGCTGAAAACACCAAGAATGGCACCCCATTCTCGAATGTCACTGACAAATCGGCCACGGGGGTGGCTGGGTGTGCGTAGAGGTCAGGAATTCGATGGCAGCGATAAACACTGCAGTCTTTGTAAGTTACGCTTGTATTGGTGTACATAGAGATCGCCAGATCGAACACGATTTGAGGTACAGCATCGTGAGTGACTTCCGTGAGGCGAACCATCGTCGCGGTTGGTCCGTAGGAACTGGGGGCTACTCCGTTTACGTAACTCACGGCAGAAAAATCAATCAAGACATTTCCAGTCTTGGGCTGTGGTTCCGCAATGCCTTCATGGTCAGCGTAGAGACGCTGGGCCACATTGGTTCTTCCGTAATCCCACACTTGGGACACCTGCATAGTCTGCTCGTCGATGCTGTATTCGACGGCGCGGCTGCAGTAGTTGGTAACCGACATGATCGGATCGAAGGGGCTGGCTCTGAGATTACCGTTATCGAAAAGGATCAACGTCCCCTGCGGCGTAAGGATGGTCGAATGCTGTCCGTATTGCCAGGCAAACGGAGTGCCGACCGGCGTCAGGAGGTAGGGCTGCCAAGCGGGCCCCCAGTTCGCGGGCGGCCCGAGGATCCAGCGAAGCTGCCCCGTCGCGCGTGAGAATTTGACCACGGCATTCTGGTGGCGCATGGACACAATCAGCGAGTCGTCACTCGGGTCCTCGATCAAGGCGTTGCAGTGCTCGGAATCCCAGCCTCCGCCGTAGTAGTCGATAAGGTAAGTGATCCGCCTGGGATCCAGATCGTTGATCGGCGACCACGTGTGGAGCAGCGTTGCGTTCGCAGTCGAGATTTCCACGACCTTTTCAAACTCAACGTTCGCCGTCCCCCGCGGTGCGTTTGAATTTGTCATGCTGGTGGGGTAATTCGTGACAATCTCTTTCGCAGTGCTCAAATAGAGAATCGTACCGTGATCGGTTGGCACACCGTCATGCAGATTGATGGGCAGAGCGGTTGGCGCGACCCAGGACTTAACCGTTTGTCCAAGCAGGTTCATTTCCACAAAGTTGGTGGTCCAAGGCATGAACAGATCACCATTATCCAGGCGCCGCAGATCACCTGCTGTCGGCGCCACGTTGTACCAGACTACCTCACCGGAGCTGTCAACAATGACCACGTACCAATAGAGTTCGTTGTGCACCCCAACCCGGAACAATGTGTAACCCGGCTCCATTCTGTCCGGTTCACTGTGTAAAGGGACGATGCTGGGGAAGTTCGCTGGCAACGGACTGGTGATGAATACCAAGGGTTGGGTGGCGGTGACTTGGTTTCGTTGCCGGTCGTAAGCGGTGACCGTGATCTGGTTGGTCCGGTTCGGCTTGAAACCCAACAACGGCACGGAATGCGTCGTGCCGAAATCATAGAAGTT
Source organism: Limisphaerales bacterium (assembly GCA_003152225.1). Taxonomy (GTDB): domain Bacteria; phylum Verrucomicrobiota; class Verrucomicrobiia; order Limisphaerales; family UBA8199; genus PALSA-1440. The sequence continues at coordinate 17,999 of PLZQ01000524.1, forward strand.
TCGTTGCCAAGACCCATACCCGTCGTCTACTGACACGCTAACCCTCGTGTCCTCAAGCGTGGTCAACTGCAAGATTCCGGCGAGCGGGGCGTTTGTCGCTTTGGTAAACGAAGGTCCTGATAAGAGCGTTACCGCATGGGAACAAAACGAAACCCCCAGCACCGCCAGCATCAGTAAAAACACCATCGCGAGACGCAGAAGTGAATTTCTTGACAGCGCCTTCGTGAGATCAAGCGCGGAAAGGCAACTGGATGCCGTTGGTTTGCGACGGGTGTGGTTTGACATTGTGTTTTTCATCTTATTGGGTCTTTGCGGTGAACCTGGTTTCCAGAAGATTTGTCAGGGGGTCTCCTGGCGGAGTCGGTAAAACCCTTCCAGAGCAGTTTGGGGAGCATTGGTCCACGAGGAACCGTTTACCGGCCCACCGACAGACTGCCAGTGGCCGGGAGTGAGCGTTGGACTATACTCGATATACACGCCGGCGGAGGTGCCGCTCCATTGCAAAACCCACGCGCCATCCTGGTTTTGCTGAATGCTGGTGATTCTAGGAACATCTATGTTGAAGGGCATGTCGCTGCTGTCGGAGAGGCTTGCGTTGGTGGCACTCCTGATCTTGATGGAATAATCGCTGCCCGGAACGAGGTCCAGACCGACTGGCCATTGATAGGCGCCGGTGCTGGCATTCGTGGCGAGGGATTTCAGAAACACGCCGCTCTTGTAGAGATCAATCACCACATCCTCGGGAATATTGTCCTGCCATTGGATGAAATATTTGAGGCCACGCTGCCAGGCTTCACCGCCGTTGGGGACGGTTACCGTGATCATCGGCGCAACCGTTTGAAATGCGCCGTCCGACCAGTCACTTGTGCCTCCATCATTCGAGGTATTAACGCGATAATAGTAGGCCGTGCCCGGGGCGGCATTGCTCCAGACGTAGAAGGCCGCCGTTTGATTGGCCAAGTCAACGACGGGATCGGAAAAGTCGGCGTTGGTGGAGATTTGGAGATGATACCCACCGGCCAGGCCTTGCGGTGACCATGCCAGACAGACAGGCAGTGCCTGGTTGACCGGATAATTCGTGCCCGGCGAGGCTGGCAAGGGACCAACAACGTCCTCGGTCTGAACCCCGCGGTAATTCTCCACTGCGGCCAAGATTGGCGGATAGGCCACGTCGGCCACGTCCGGATAACAGAAGATAAACTCGCCAAGATCATAATAGGGGCTGAACATCGTCATGTTCACGACCAGCACCTGGGTAACGGGATTGTAAGCCGTCGGCTGAGGCGGGAACATACCCTGGCCGGTTTGGGCGCGGTAATACACGGTAAGATTGGCCGGATCGGCAAAACCGAAGCTCACGGCGTCAAACTCGAGTTGGGCATCCAACGAGTAAATGCCCGAGTCGGTCAGGTTCACCCGCACTGGCACAACGCGCGGCGCCTTCCCTTGGAACTGGGGATTCACCGGTGCGTAGGGTTCCCGTGTCACGGTCACTGAGGTGTAGCCGCCACCTCCGTCGTTGACGGTCATGGAGACGCCTGACGGGTCAAAGTCATACGAGTTGCCGTTGGCCGGCCCATACACCGTGCTCGCAATAGCTTGCGAGGCAGGAGGATAAACAAACCGGAAAGCTCGATAGCTGTCCATTTTCGGATCATTGAATTGCATCTGAAAAACCACTGTGCCATTCGACGTGACCTCGGTGCAGGCGGGAATCCATTGGTTGGTGACACCGCCGATGCCTGGCATGATATCGGCGCCACCCCAGCCGATCAACGTATTGCCGTTGGGAAGGCGCTGGGCGCTGCCGTAGTGCCAGGCGTAGTAGTTGGTGGGAGAAGCGTAACTCCATACCAGCGTGGCGACTTTATTGGTCTCGTCCAGCTTGTATTCGTAAACCCTTGATGGCCGCGTGGCTAGTTGATCGGCATTGCAGTAGATCAGAATGTCCCCATTGTCCAACCGGCTCAGGGTATGGCCGGGAAAACTGCTCAGGGCTTGCTGCAGGTTCACGCCCACAAATGTAAACTGATTCGCCGGGCCGCCCAGGCGCCACATGATCTGGCCCGTTTGCCGGTTGATCTTCCAGACATCCATCCCGAAATTGGAGACCAGCAGGTTCCCATCGGTATCCATGACCACACCGTTGATATGCAAAGCATCAATGACCGGGTTTTTCGCCGCGGGGTTAGTAAACGCAGTGGGGGGGAAATAGGTGGGGATGGTGAAATGGTCCCACGACCGCCACTGAAAAACGACATTCCGTTGCTGATCCAGTTCCTGAATAATCGCCCCGGCCACGAGTGCGTTGGGGTACCCGCCCACAACGTATTTGCTTACGTCCATCTGCGTCAAGTAGTAGCCCTCCAGGAGCACATGGCCGTTGGGCAGCAATTGGATATCGTGCGAATCGGCCACATAGCCATTGCCGGCCGTGATCGTTTCCTCGGGGTTGTGGCTGTCATCCAGGATCTGGTGCGTGCAATCCCCGCCGCCGGTCCACGAATGAGTGTGATAAATGTTCGCATAGTGCAGATACCCATTCGGCAGTGGCCTGAAATCGTACGTGTAGTTCGTCACGCTCTGGTACCAAACGGGTGAGCCGCTGTTGTCCAGCATCATCACATAGTAGCCTCCGCTCGTCGAAGAGTCGGTGACCTCAAGGAAGATGTAACCGTCACCGACCGCGTTCGTATCGCAGGTCGTGACGGTCAAGCCAGGAAAGTCCGGTGGCAGTTGCGCATTCACGTTGGTGCAAGACAGACCAAGAAACGTTATAACGGTTGCACAGAACAAGCCGGCTCTGGTCGCGTTCATTAAAGTAGCTCTGGTACTCTTTTCAGGCATTTGGGGTGTTTGCATCGTCGAATCAGCATAAGGGCCGGTCGCTCATCACGGCGCGCGCAGGCGGTAGAAACGGCTGGGGTAGTTAGTCGCGGTATCGTCCGTGAACACGGCACTGCCGTTGGTCAGGGGCACCATCTGCAGGTCTTCCCAGTCCAGGAGGTTGGTGGAGTCCATGACGGTGGCCTCGAGCGCGCCCGGAATCGAGAAACCAAACTGAATACCCCCATCCGGCAGAGTGGTTACCGAACCGCCATCAATCTTCACGCTGGTCAGATTGGTGATCAGGCTGAAGGGTGGGCTAAAGTCGTACAAAGCCGAATTGGTGGTGCTGCGTATTTTCATGGTGTAATCCGAGCCTGTGGGAAAGGCTTGGAATTGACCTACCGTCCAGGTATAGGAACCAGTGCTGGGAGTGCTGGCGACGAAGGTTCGATTCGAGACCCCGCCTTTATAGATGTCGAGGGCCACATTTTCGGAGATGTTGTCAACCCAGCGGATGGTGACCACCTGGAAGCGTTGCCAGACTTCGCCGCCGGCAGGGTACGTCAGGTGGAGCACCGGCGGGACGGTCGTAAACGAAGCGGAGGCCCAATCACTCGTGCCGCCTTGATTGACAGCGCGGACGCGCCAGAAATACTGTGTATTGGTAAACGTGTTCTGCAGGACATAACTGCCGCTGCCCAGGCCATTTGTGTCAATCACGAGGTTGGCAAAGCCGGCATTGGTTGCCACCTGGAGGTCGAACGAGCCCACCAGACCCTGTGGCGTCCAAGCCAGGGTGACCGGGGCTGCCTGGTTGACCTCGCTGTGGTCAGCCGGGCTAAGGATCGCTGGCACATAGGGCGTCTCGGCCAAGTCGGGGTAGGCGAAGATGAACTCGCCCATTTGGGTGGTCGTCACCCGCAGTTTCTGCGTGCCGGCATCATAGGTGGTGGGCAACGCCGAGAACTGCCCCTGACCCGGGGTCAGCCGCTGATAAACCACCACTTGAGCTTGATCATGGATTATGGGCGTATCAAAAGCGTAGCTGGTGTCAGGCAGGTTCAGGTCGAGTTCGGCGTCCAAGGCATCGATATTAGAACCCGAGAGCACAATATGCTCCATCACCACTTGCGGCGCTTTGCCCGAGAACTCCGGAAAGCGCACGGCATCCAGGTGGCGCTGGACCACGAGCGTGTTTTCAGACGCGGCGGTCAGATTATTGACGGTCACCGACACGCCCGTGTCGGGCGAATCGTAGGTCTGCCCCGACGCAATATTCTGATACGTGGCGGCGCGAATCAAATCCGGGGTGTTCCACAACTGTCTGGTCACGCCGTTGCCCAGCAAAAGCAAACTGCTCCCCGGGACGGTCCGATGTTTCATCTCGAAGACGACGCTGCCGGTGGAAGAGACCTCCGTGGCGATGGTTCCGCTGGTGGGTATGGCACAGCCCCAGCCGATGAGCGTATTGCCGTTGTGGAATCGCTTGACCGAACCGGTGCAGGGGGCCGAGATGTCCGGCGTGTGCCGAAATTCCCACACTAGCGTTGCCACCTTATTAGACTCGTCCAACTGGTACTCGACCGCCCGGGAGTAAGTCCGGTCGTTCGGGGTGATTCCGCCCCCCGAAATGTTGCCGTTATCGAAGTAGAGCAGGTTGCCGTTGGCCAGCCGATGGATGTCATGCTGTCCCACCGTGTAGTAGGGGGCGTTCTCTTCATGCTCGCCGATGAAGGTGAATTGGTTCGCTTTGCCGCCCAGGCGCCACATCACTTCCCCCGTTTGCCGGTTAATCTTCACGATCTCGGAAGTCGTGCGCAACGACGCGAGCAGGTTGTTGTCCGTCGGGTCTATGGTAACAGCGTTGATGTGCGCATAATCAATGCTTTGTTGCGCGAGATCGTAAAACGAATTGGTGATCGGGATGTGATCAAAAGTGTGCCATTCAAATACGAGCCGGTTGCTGGCGTCAATTTCCTGGATGATGTCGCCCGTAACCGACGCAGCCGTTTTCCCGCCCGGGACGAGCGCACTCATGTCAATAGTGCGCACCTCAATGCCGAAGAGCAACGCATGGCCATTGGGCAAGAGCTTCATGTCATGGCTATCCAGGGTGTAGCCCAGGGTTGTGACGCTATCAACATTACTAAAGGTCTCATCCTTCAAGTTGAAGCCACCAGCGGCGGCCACCGCATCAAAGCCTTGAGGCGTGACAAACCGATACAGCGTGTTGGTCTTGCTGGCGAAGAGGGCGTTGGTGCCCGTGTTGTCGAGAACGACATAATAAAGCTTGGTTCCATCGGCGTTGCGGCCATCAATATTGCCAATCAAATCACCCGGAGCCGCGCCGCCGTTGTTGGTGACCACAATGTAGGGGTAGTCCGAAGGTATGAAGCTGGCTTGCACAAGATGATAACCGTCCATCGTGACTTGGGCCGTATTGCCGGCCGCACTGTCCACCCCTTGCCAGAAGTAAATCCTGTAACCAGTGTTGGTCACAGCGGTCAGGGAGACCAATTGCCCGGCGTCGTACCAGGGACCGACGGGGGCGTTCGTGACGGTGCCTGCTCCAGACGGTGTGATCGTGGTGTCCAGGAGGTACTGCGTGGTAAAGCTCGCCGTGTTGGTCGTGTCGGAGGCTGGCACCGTAATGGAATGACTTTGGTCGCCGCCGTCGCTCCAGGCGGCAAAACTGGCACGGCTATGGCCATCGCCAGCGACTTGCGGGCTGGGGGTATCGAGGGTGTGCAAGGAACCGGCCGTCCAATCGAATGTAACGGGCGCCGTGTAGTTGGTGCTATCCCCGGTGACGGTTAAGCCATCAGGTGTAGTGACAACAGTCAGCAATTCAGCGCCAGCGCGATTGGCCGCGAGCGCGGCAACCACCGTGGCCGCTGTAAATGCTAAAGCGGCTCGTTGCATTCTCATAGAACTGATTCTCTTTCTCTTCGGGCATTTATGCTTCTCGCCCGGCGGTGCAAGCGCCCGATTCTTCTCTTCCCGACACGCCCTGAAGTCATTCAAGTTCACTTCGCTTCTCTTGCATCAGTTTTTCTTCACATGCTCAAGCGCATATCATGACGGCTGATTTCGGACCAAACGTCCGGTTGGGTGGGCTGATCTCGCCGACTCAATCGCGACTACAGGCGGAAGCCGGCGGACCAAAAAGTAGTTCGAGGGCTCTTGCTTTTAAATTGAGACTGTTCACTGTCAGAGTTGGTTACACAATTCCCTGTGATGTTGCAGTTATTCTCAGGGGCCGCCGAGCCTTCGGGCGAATTCCCCGCCGCAATGTTATCTCAGATCGTGGGGATTTTACCACCTGGGCGGCTCGCTGGTGAGTTCGTTGGGCGTTCTGCCCTGTAAGCCGCCGGTCACTGGGCGGGCTGCCCAAGTCGCCCGAACCCCGAGATTGGTAGGGCGCTCCCGCCGAGAACGCCGAAGGGAGCGCCGAAGAGCGCGAGGATTGGCCGTTTTGAGACGGGCTGGGGCGCGCTCGGCGAGAGCGACCTACCATCAAGCCATTTGGGCGACACTCCCCACTGGCGGCGGGGCGCTGCCAAGTCCTGGATACGGGAAACCGGCGCTACGTCGGGGGCGCAGCGCCGCGGAAGTTCGACCCGCAGCCTTCGACGACCCAAATTCGGGAACCAGCGCTCAATTCCCCGCTCCCCATGGATTCCGGTGCCACGTTAACGTTAAAGTCACGCCTCAGCTCGCAAGACATCCTTGAGGCGAGTGAGCTGGCCAAAGCCACACGAAGCCAGATGATCTATCGTTATTAGCTTGGGGGCAGCTTGGGGGAACCGTGGGGGAACCGTGGGGGAACCGTGGGGGAACCTAGGGGTAAGCCAACTGATAGGCACCCACAAGCCACCCCAATGCGACCCCAAAGCCTGGGAAACGCGCTGGGCAAGCCAGAGACAAGCCAAGAGATGGGGAGATGCTCCGTTGGATTACCGCAGGTCTTCCCCTGAGTTTTCCTTCCAGTTGTGGGGTCGTTCAGGCCCTCCAACGCTTTCTTCGGAGCGCCTCGGCCTCACCAATACGGCACCGGATTAGACGCGCGGGAGCGTGTTTCGTTACGAGATT
>PLZQ01000465.1:0-13409 GCA_003152225.1 Limisphaerales bacterium
CACACCATCATTCGGGCGCTGGCTTACAAATGGATTCGCATCCTACATAAGTGCTGGAATGAGCGCACCCCGTACAACGAGGACCTATACATGGAAAGACTCAAAAAACGGGGCTCAATTTTCGCCACCTTGCACCTGCAAACAAAATGACAAAAACTATGGACGGCACGGCTCAGGGGACTACCCTGAGGCTCTCGAGCCTGCTGATAGTTAAGGATTGGGCTCCAAAGCCGCCCGGGGAGCGTGCCCAAGGCTCCCTTAAAGCCATCCCATAGGGGGCTTTGGAACCCGCGCTGCGCGCTGGTTCTTGATACGTCACAGGATTTGTGACCGGGACCACTCAGGAACGAAGGGGAACCTTCCCTTAAGCAACCTGCTTCTGTCGTGCCTCGATTACTTATGTCCCTTCCGCCTCACCCAAATGTGGGATAGCGCTCAGCGACGGCACGTGGTATAAACCTGTTGAACGGTGCCGCTCTAGCGGGCAGGTTGGGCTGTCCAGCGGCAGCGGCACAACCACCGTACAACTATGAAACGGACGAACAAGAATGGGCCTCCGGCCGAAAGGGCTTTTACGCTGATTGAACTGCTTGTGGTCATCGCGATCATTGCCATCCTGGCAGCGTTGCTATTGCCTGCTCTGGCCACGGCTAAAGAGAAAGCCCAACGGATGCAGTGCACCAATAATTGCAAGCAAATTGGCTTGGCGACACACCTTTACGTCGGTGATAGCCTGGACAGAATGCCCTATCCCAACTGGAACCCACCCTGGTCACAAGGCTGGCTCTACGATCCGTCCCCAAACGCCACGGTGCCGAATTTGCTCGCGGCACCCTTCAATGTGAACCCGCGATTGGCTTACGAGGGCAGCCCAGGTAATCCGAACGGGCAGGGCGGGCAAGGCGGCCAGATCTGGCCATACATCAAGAACATAAACGTTTACCGCTGTCCGCTCGACACGACCAACACTCCTGGCTATCTGGGACGGGTCAACAAGTTGTGCACCTACATTCAAAACGGAGCCTTGTGCGGTTATGGCAACGTGATGCCGGCGGGCGCCAGCTACAAAGAGGCCCAGTTCCGGCAGGACGCGTTCATGAGCTGGGAACCTGACGACCAGGGAACTGGATACGGTTACAACGATGGCGCCAGCTATCCCGACCCGACGGTGGACGGAGGGTTGGGCAGGCGTCACGGCAAGGTCGGCGGCATCGTGCTTAACGTGAGCAGCAGTGTGCTCTTCGTCAAATCCAATGCGTGGTACTTCGAGGCCAAAGATACGAGCAAGAACCGTCTTTGGTGCAATCCCGGCAGCGCCAACGGCCGCTGAGCGGATCGGGCTTATTTTGAGCAGATTGAGCATTCGTGTTTCGCGCTGGTTGGTGCTCCTGAATGGCGAGCGCAACGTTCGTTTGCAACCGACGCTGGCCTGGGCGCAGGGTGGTTCCGCCAGTCTCAAGTTCGACGTTTACCTGGGCACCAGCTCGAACGCGGTGGCCAGCCCGACCACCAATTCGCTTCAGTACCAGGGACGGTTCAACAATCCCAGCTTCAACCTCGCCGAGGCCGGCAAGGCGCTGGTGCTGAGTTTCCGGCCCTCTCCACCACCTCAGCCGTTCATCACCGGCACATCCGTGTTGCCCGGCGGCAGCTTCACACTCAACGGAATGGGCATCGCCAACGAAGTTTGGATGATGTCTTTGGCTTCGAATCTCAACCCTCCGGTGGTCTGGGCGCCACTGGCCAGGAATGCGGCCGATGGCAATGGCCTCTTCCAGTTCACCGACGACCAGGCTACGAGTTTTCTGCAACGGTTTTACCGGATAGCGACTCCCTGAAAGCAACGAGTTAACGGACACTACGGCACTCTTACTGCGCTGCTTACGACCACCGAGAATGGCTGCGGGCTGTGCACGTGCATTTTGGAGAAGCGGCTGGTGCTTTCTCACAGTGGCATGGTGGCCGGATTCCAGGCTTGGAACGGAATGATCCCTTCCATTAAATCCGCCGTGATTATGGCAGCCAACACCGGCGCCGGCCTGGGCGAATTGCCGGAACAGATCCTTGGCCTGTTGCTCAAGGAACAGCCGAACATACCCAAGATCAACGGTCCTGAGACGGTTGCAGCGGTGCAGCAGCTATTTGACGAACTTCAACAGGACAAGATCGACCGCTCTCGGCTTGCGGTGGCTTTCAACTGGTTCCTGACTCCGAGAAAGTTGACCGCCGCAGCCGAAAGGCTCAAACCACTCGGCACCCCGACGAAGGTGGAGGTTCTCAAGGTTTCCGAACGTGGCGGCATGGAAGTGAATGTGACGCGGCTGACGTTCAAGTCCGGTCGATTGCGAGCTTTGATGTACCGCCGGCCCGACGGTATTATTGAGCAATTCTTTGTGGATGAGGAGTGAGGGTTCCGGGCGTTGACTGATCCGTTCTGGTCCCACTGCCTGCTGCAATCCCAACCTTGCGACCAAAGACTGGCCTTCACCATGTCGGCCCATTTACGCGAGGAAAACTATTGCGTAACTTTAGCCGCTTCCCCACAGTGGGCACTGCTAGGCCGGAGAGATGGCTGAGTGGCTTAAAGCACACGCCTGGAAAGCGTGAGTGGGCTTAAACCCCACCCTGGGTTCGAATCCCAGTCTCTCCGCCAGCTCTAAAAAAATCCCTCTCCCCAACGATCGCTGGGGAGAGGGTGTAAACGGCTGTCCCGGATTCCCGAACGGACAAGGCTACGCGCCCATGCCGTCTTCGAACGAGCCGGCGGCAATCGGGAAGCAGAGGTTGTCGCGCACGTATTGGATGCCATTGGCGCTCGTGGCGTCCAGATCCCGATAGGCGCTCTCAGCCTCGACGATAAGCGGCGCGGTCTTCTTGCCCATCACTTGGCAATAACGTTGCGGATACCCGGTATGGATCAGGAGTTCGACGTAGCGCCCCATGTTCAGATCGCCAGAAGGGATATCGACGAACTGCATCGCGCGCTTCTGCCAGCCCGGTTCCATCATGCGTAGCGGCAGCCCCTTGCGGATGACGTAGTTCTTCACGTGGCAGGCATAGATGCGAGGCGCGACCTTCAAGAAGCGCGTCTCCCAGTCTTCGCCTTCCCAGCAGTGCGACGGGTCGGCATTCACCGTGAGGCATTTGTCGCCGTCGCAAATCTCGACCAGCATGTTGAAGTCATCGGCGCACATGGCCGCGGTGCCGGGATGGATTTCATGGGCGAGGTAGATGCCGAGGGCCTTGGCCTGCTTGCGGATCTTGGCAGTCTTCTTGACGAAGCGCTCTTGTCCTTCTTTGAGGAAGTCGAAGTCGCCGCCCTTCCAAAAGCCCCACGGATAACCCGTGGCGAGTTCCCAGCCGAAGGCCACGCCCCAGAACATCGGGATGATCTTGATGCCGAGCTCAGCGCAGAGATCAAACAGGCGCAGGATGTAATCCTCCGCCCACTTCTCGATCTCCGCGGGTGACTTCTTGGCGACATCGGCGGGGATGAACGGCCGGATGGTTGGGCTGCCGGTCCAGGCGGTGGTGTGCACCCAGAAGGGACAGTGAGCGGAAACGCCGTCGAGACTGAGCTTGGCTTTCGCGAAGGCATCCTTGATCTCCTTGGCCGACTTGAAACCTTTGTCGGACTGGAGCATGAAGTTGGAGGGCTGCGCGCCGGCTGCGCCCGACTTGCGGGCGTAATCCAGGAACTGCGCGAGATTCTTGGCACCGTGCTGGGCGCCTTCAATACTGGGGTGGAAGCAATTCTCGGCCATAATATTTTAGGAAGTTAAACAAGTTTATTCATTTACCGACCGGCCAAAGAATTGCCGACCGCGCCGAGCGAAAGCAACCCCAAAAATTCTGGGTTTCGGCCTTCGGCCTTCTTTCGGGTTTCGGATATCGGGCTTCGGATTTCAGTTGCGACCTCCCCCGGGGCTCTTACCTTCACCTCATGCCGGTCTTTTACGACACCCACGCTCATCTCGACTATCCCGACTTTGCGGACGAGCTCCCGCAGGTGATCGCCCGTGCCGGCGAGGCGGGCATTGCCAAAATCATTACCATCGGCACCGACCTCGCCAGCAGTGCGCGGGCGGTCAAGCTGGCGGAGACGAACCCAAACGTCTTCGCCGGCGTGGGGTGGCATCCCTCCCACGCCTTGGAAGCGCCGGATGACCTACGGCCAGCGCTGCGTGAACTGGCGCGGCACCCCAAGGTCGTTGCGCTCGGCGAGACGGGAATGGATTATTACCGGTTGCCGAGCCGGAAACCAGGGTTCACGGCCGCCGATGACGAGCGGTACAAAATCAAGCAGGCCGCGCTGTTTCGGCAGCACCTCGAGGTGGCCGCTGAGTTGGGTTTGAACTGCGTAATCCATCAGCGCGAAGCGCTGGAGGATACGTTGACCGCGTTGCAGCCGTTCGCGGACCGGGTGCGCGGGGTGTTCCATTGCTTCGCGAACGACGCCGCTACCATGAGGCGGGTCATCGCGCTGGGATCGCTGGTCAGCTTTACTGGCATCCTGACGTTCAAGAACGGTCAGAACATCCGTGACACGCTGGCGGCGACGCCGCTGGACCAGTTCATGTTGGAGACGGACTGCCCGTTTCTCGCGCCGATGCCTTACCGGGGCAAACGTTGCGAGCCGGCTTACGTGACGGAGACCGCGGCCGTCGCCGCGCAGGTCAAAGGCTGTTCGCTGGAGGAACTCAGCGCGGCCACCTGCGCGACGGCGGAGAAGTTCTTCGGCTTCTAACCCCGGGAGGGCGAGCGAGCCGAAACAGGACTCCTGTAAGGACGAAAAGATAATGGCGCCGACTTACGTCGGCGGCTTCCCGGGTATGAAATGTTCGGGCTAAAATCTCAATTCGTGCCGAAGCCGGAAGAATCTCCACGCCAGGCAATTGAGCACCAGCATCACGGCCATGGCCAAGGCATGTTTGAGGCCGGAGGCATACACCACCGGGGCCACGAAAGCCGAAATGGCGGCGAACAGGATGATCTGCACGAAGCCTTGGAGGGACGAAGCCATGCCGCGGCGGTGAGGGAACAGTTCCAGCGCCAGCAGCGTGCCGATGGGGGCAAACAGAGAGAACCCCAGAGTGTAGATAAAAAGCGGTGCCACCGCCCAGGGTACCCTCGGCCTGAAGACCAGGTTGCCGAGGACATTCAATGCCACGGCCAGGCTCATCAAGCCGTAGCCCCAGGCAGCCACTCGGCGAATCGGGACGCGCCCGGCCAGCCGAGTCGTCAAAGCCGAGCCCGAGAGCAAGCCCACCACCAGCGGCGCGAACAACCACGCGAACTGGGTTTCGGAAAGCGACAGGACGTTGAGCACCATGTCCGGAGCGGTGGCGACGTAGAGCAGGAAACCGCCTCCGCCCAGGCCCACGGCCAGACAGAGCGCTACGAAGCCGGGATGACGCACCAAACTCCAGTAGCCCTCCGTGAGTGGCGCCGGATGAAAGGCCTGCCGTGATTCCCGCGGCAGGCTTTCGGGCAGCATGAAAAAACAGGCCAATAGGATGACCGTGCCCATTAGGCCCAGGAACATGAAGGGCCCTCTCCAGCCGAACCAGACATGGAGCCAGCCTCCCAGGACGGGTGCGATGGCGGGGGCGAACCCGCTGACCAGCGTCACTTGCGCCATGAACCGGTGCGCCGTGGGCCCGTGAAACCGGTCTCGGATGACGGCCCGGCCGACTATCATCCCCGCTCCCCCTGCCAGGCCCTGCACAAAGCGAAAGCCCAGCAGCCAGCCGAAGGACGGTGCCAGTGGACAGGCCAGCGCCATGAGTGTGTAAACCACCAGCGACACCAAAATGACCCGCCGGCGGCCAAACGAATCCGACAGAGCCCCGTGAAACAAGTTCATCAAGGCCAAGGCGGTCAGATAAAGGCTCAAGGTGGACTGGACCTGAAGCTGGCTGACCCCAAAGTGGCTGGCTATCGCGGGAAAGGAGGGGAAGTAGGTATCCACCGAAAACGGCCCCAGCGCCGCCAGTGCGCCCATGATCAAGGCAAAGCCTCAGGGAAACGAGCCCGCTGCTCCGGCCGGCTGGGGCGATGCCAAAACTGCATTAGCGTCGATCGATTTCAAAACGGGCATGAAAGTCCAGGGACGCCACGATTGCAAGAGCCGACCGACGCCCAGCCGGCTATGGTTTGCCAAACTGCCCAACGGACGGTAATCCTTGGCCAGGACGACAACCGTCGAGGCCATTTGGTGAAGTCGTCCTGCTCACGATTCCTTTCACCGACCTGACTTGGCGCGAGCTTTAGCCGGCTTCCACTCCCCACCGGGAACGGCTTGCATCGCGGAGCGCATCAGGCTAAAGGAAAGCAACAGTCGGCTGGCTGAGGCAAAGGATGGGAGTTAGGCTTATGCCAGCGCGTCGGCCAACAGCTCGGCCATGTGCTTTGCCCGCACGGGGGCCAGGTGCTCGATTTGGTGGCGGCAACTGGTGCCCGAGGCAACAATCACGGTACCGAAGGGCTGTCCCCGAACCTTTTGGGCGAGGGGCTCGGCGACCTTGAGCGAGAGCTCGTACTTGGATTGCAGGGCGCCGAAGGCGCCGGCCATGCCGCAGCAACCGGTGTCCAGCAGAGTGACGTTGCGTTGCGGCAAACGCCCGGCGAGCCGCCGCATGAAGGCGGGATTGGTCAGCGCCTTGGCGTGACAATGGGCGTGGATGACCACGTTCGCGGCCTTGCGGTTGAACTTCAGCGCCTCCGGCTCCTCGGCGAGCAAGTTCTCGATGAACTGCTCGAAGAGGAAACAACGGCTGGCGACGTGGTCGGTGCCGTCCAGCTTGAGCTCGCGGTAATCCTCGACGAACATGGAATAACAAGAGGGCTCCAGGAAAAGGATCGGCGCGGCGTCCACGTCCAGGTTTAGCAAGGCCAGGTTGTGCTGGCCGAGTCGCTTCGCCTCGTCAAGGTTGCCCTGGCTGAACGCCGGCCGGCCGCAACACTTCCGGCCAACGGGCAAAGCCACCTCGAAACCGGCGGCTTCGAGGACCTTCACTGCCGCGATGCCGATCTCGGGCTCGTGGTAGCGCACGAAGGTATCGTCCCAGAGCACAACGCGCCCACGCGGGCCCGGTGGCGAGGCGCTGCGGCGTTTGAACCAATGATCGAAGCGGTGCCGGGCGTAGTGGGGCGGGGGACGCTGCCAGGCGAGGCCGAGCGTCTTCGACAGAACACCGCGCGTGAAAAGCGAGTCCAAGACGAAGTTGGCCAGCCGGGGCATCCGGCAGCCGAGCTTGCCCAGGAAGTCCACCGAGCTGATTAGCCGCTCGCGCCAGGACAGGCCGTCGCGGCTAATCCGCGCATGGAGCAGTTCGGCCTTCAACAGCGACATATTCACGTTTGAGGGGCATTCGGTCGTGCAGGCCTTGCAGGAGAGGCAATTGCTGAGCGCGGCTTCCAGTTCCGCACAACGCAGTGGGTCGCCGCCCGCCTCGCTGCGCAGATCGAGCACGGCGCGAATCGCGTTGGCCCGCCCGCGGGTGCTCATGATCTCCTCGCCGGTGGCGATGAAGGTTGGGCACATGGTGGGCGTTTCTTTGCGGCAGCCGCCGCACCCGTTGCACTGCTCCAGGTTGCGGATGAACGAGCCGTCCTTCGCCGCAAAGGCCAGCATGGGGGCGAACGGCAGCTTGAGCTCATGGTCCGCGCCCTGGCGCAACTCGGTGTCGATCTCGAAGCGTCCGTCGGGCACGACCTTGCCGGGATTGAAAAGGTTGTGCGGATCAAACGAGGCTTTGATTTCGCGCATCACGCCCAGCAGGCCCTCGCCAAGCTGTTCGGCCATGAACTCGCTCCGCGCGATGCCGACGCCGTGTTCGCCGGCCAGCGAGCCTTTGAAGCGGCAGACCAGTGCGGACACCTCATTCGCGAGCTGGCGGAACTTCTTCAGATCCTCGGCGGAGTGCAAATCGAGGATGGGCCGCACGTGGAGCAGGCCGGCCGCTGCGTGGCCGTAATACGACGCCTGCAAGCCCAGCGGCGCCATGAGCGATTGCAGCCCGGCGACGTACTCAGGCAGGTCCTTCGGGCGCACGGCGGTATCCTCGATGCCCGTCGTCGGCTTGGCATCACCCTTGCGCCCGGTCATCAGCGAAAGCCCCGCGCGGCGCAAGGCCCAGATCAGGTTCGCCTCCGCCTGGTTCTTGAGAATCAGCTTGCGCAAGCCCAGTTTGCGCTTCGCCAACGCGGCCAGTGGATCATCCACGTCATCAAAGAACTCGACTATAAGGATGGACTGGCAAGGCTTGAACTCCAGCTCGAGCAGATCGCGGGCGGCCTGGAACTCGCGTTGCCCCCGGGTCTGGTCGAGCAACACCCGGTCGAGGTGTTCGATGGCGGCGGGCTTCAGGTCGAGCAGCTCCACCGTCGCCTCCATCGCCTCGGCCACCGAGGCAAAGAAGATCAATGCCAGACCCTTCTGCTTCGGCAGCGGAACGATCTTCAGCTCCGCCGAAGTGATGGCCGCGAGCGTCCCTTCGCTGCCGCAGAGCAGATGGTTGAGATTGTCCGGCTCCCGCACGCAACGGTCGATGCCGTAACCGGGCCAGCGTTTCAGGAGCCCCGGCGCCAGGCGCTCGGCGATCGTCAGACCATGGAAATAGACCAGTTCGCTGACCAGCTCACGCTGCTTGCGCAAGGTGTCGTGCGCGGGGCCAACCTCCACCGCCCGGCCATCGGCCAGAACGATTTCCAATTCGTTGACGTGATCCGCCGTCGTGCCATAGACCGGCGTGTGCGCGCCGCTCGAGTTGTTCGCGATCATGCCGCCCAGCGTTGCCCGGGAGCTGGTCGCCACGTCGGGTCCGAAGCAGAAACCGTGCGGATGCAGGAAGTTGTTCAGGCGGTCGAGCACGACGCCGGGCCCCACGCGCACCGTGCGCCGCTCCAGATCCAGGTCGGAGATCTGGCGGTTGTGGCGGGAGAAGTCAATGACCAGGCCGTCGCCAATGGCCCCGCCGACCAGGCCGGTGCCGGCCCCGCGCGGGATGACCGTGATGGACGCCTGGACGGCGGCGTCAATCAGGAGGCTGGCCTGCTGTGTGTTGGCGGGGAAAGCGACGGCCTCCGGCGTGATTTGGTAAATCGACGCGTCGGTCGCATAGAGTTGGCGCGTCAGATTATCGAAGGCGACTTCGCAGTTCGCACCTCTGAGCGTTACCTGTTGTTGGGTTGAAATCATCGCGCCGTACCAAAGTATCGGCGACAACGCAGGTTGACAACGCAGATCAAATCGCGAGACCGGACTCGGGTTTCCTGGATTGCTCCCGGCGCCGGTATCGTTCGGAGACCCGTTCCAGGAAGGCCTTCTCCTCGGCGGTCAAGCTGTCCACCCCGTTCCGGGCTATCTTTTCGAGGAGGGCATCGACCCGCTTGCTCTCCTGTTTGTAGGCGGGCAATTGCGAACGGCGGCGCTTGACCTCGAATGGGAGGCCGAAAAAGGACGGCGTGGAAAGGAAGAGCGGATTGCGCCACAGCCAGACCAGGAGCAGGATCGCCGGCACCAGCACGAGCAGGAAGATCGTCCAATTGTAACGGGCCGCCTGCGGGTGCAACGCGGCGGCGATCAGGAGCCCCACAATCGCCCCGCCCAGGTGCGCGTCATGCCCGATGTTGTCTTTGGCCTTCTTCAGCGCGACAAACGAGCCCACCATAAAGCCGATGGCGTAAAGCCAGCCCGGAATCGGCACCGCAAAATACAGGGCGATGCCCGCTCCGGGGAACAGCAGGAGATAAGCGAAGACGATCCCGCTCACCCCACCGGACGCGCCATAAGCCAGGTAATCATGATGGCGGTGGACATAAAGCGACAGCAGACCCCCGCCAATCACCGAGCCGAAATAAATCAGGAGCAGATCGGTCACCCCCAGCGACCATTCTATCAGCCGCCCGAACACGTAGAGCCCGACCATGTTCCAAATCAGGTGGCTCCACCCGCTGTGCAGGAAGGCAGAGGTCACCAGCCGGTAGTACTCCTTCCCGGCCAGTATGCCATCCGGGCGAAAAATGTTATTCTCCTCCACCGCGGGGTTGCGAAAGCCGGCATACGAAACCGCGCACGTCACCGCGATCAACAGGAGGCTGCACCCTGCCAATGGTTCATGCATCGCTTGTGTAACATTCCAGGCTCGCCGGCCGACCGTCCCGCACGGGTTCCTTAAAGCCCTGCCAGCAGCATAGCAAAGGTCCCTCGAAAGCTCCAGCAGAAACCAAAAGACGATTTCCTTTGAATAGCGGCCAAACAAATGCTGCCAGATTCAAGCCGCTGCTCGGGGGAGACGCCAAAGGGCCGCTGGCATTATTGTTGACATATCAACAATCATGTGTTAGACAATCGGCATGAAAAGGCGCGTAGGCGAAAACCACCCGGGCTACCGGGCCCTGATGGAGCTGCTGCGCACGGCGGACGCCGTCTGGAATGCCAGCCGCGTCTTCTTCGAACGGTGGGACCTCGGCCCCAGCCAGTTCAACGTGCTCAACCTCCTTCACCTCAACCCCGGCGGGCTCTCCCAGACCGACCTCAGCCGCCAGCTCATCATGCATCGGTCCAATCTGACCGGGCTGGTGGACCGTCTGGAGAAGCGGGGCCTGGTGGCACGCCAGGAGGTGGCCGCCGACCGCCGGGCCTACAATGTCGTCCTGACCCCCGCCGGCACCCGGCTCCTGCGCGAGATCCTGCCCCGCTACTACGAGGAGGCCGCGCGAGCCTGGGACCAGCTCCCAGCCAAGCGCGCCAAGGAGCTGATCGCCGATTTGCAGCAGGTCGCACTGAACGTAGAGAAGATCGCGGCTAAACTGCCGCGCTGAAACTCCAAACGAAAGGCCGCGTATGACAGCATTCATAAGTATCCTGTTCTGGATCATGGTTGCCGCCGCTGCGTTTCACGCAGCTTACGCGTCGGTTATCACCAGCCCCCTGATTGTCCTCTACCTCTTCGCCTTGCTCCGACTGGCGCAAACGGACCGCTGGCGGAAGGCGTTCTATTCGGGACTGGCCGTGGGGCTCCTGATCGCAGCCGTTCGGCTGGGCTTCTTCTGGACGCTATTCTCGGGTGCGGCGGTCACGCTTTGGATCATCTATGCCTTTTGGATCGGCGTATTCGTGGCGCTCGCCCGGTTGTGCCTTGAGCGGCTCGGTCGGAGATGGGGCTGGGTGCTCATCCCGTTTCTCTGGACCGGTCTCGAGTACTTCCGTAGTGAGCTTTACTACCTGCGCTTCTCCTGGCTCAACGTCGGGTACGCCTTCGCTGGGACGCCGTGGCAGGGAGCCCTGAGGCTGGTGGGGACCTACGGAGTCGGCTTTCTGTTCGTCAGCCTTGCCGCGGTCGCCGCCCTTTTGTGGCACAAGTTCAGAATACGGGCCTTAGCCCTTTTGCTCCTCGGTGCCGGCGGCATCTGTCTCGCGGCGTTCCTGAGTGGCAAGGAGTCGCCGACCCATGCCACAGCCCGAGTTCATGTCGCTGGCATTCAAATGGAGTTCCCTAGCGAAAAGGAAGTGTTGTTCCGGCTGAAAGACGTTATCCACGCACACCCTGATACCCAGCTGGTGGTGCTCAGCGAATGCACCTTCGACGGCCCGGTGCCGGCGTCGGTCACCGACTGGTGCCGGAACAAAGGACGATACCTGATCGTCGGCGGCAAGGACCCGGCCCTGGGCGCCACCTTTTACAATACCGCCTATGTGGTCGGGCCAGGCGGCAACATCATATTCCGGCAGGTAAAGGCAGTGCCCATCCAGTTCTTCAAAGATGGCTTGCCGGCGCTCGAACAGAAAGTGTGGGAGTCGCCCTGGGGCAAGATCGGCATCTGCGTCTGCTACGATCTAAGTTACACCCGGGTGACCGATCGCCTGGTTAATCTCGGTGCCGAAGCGATTATCGTTCCGACCATGGACATGGCCGAGTGGGGCAGGGCGCAGCACGAAATGCACGCGCGCATCGCGCCGGTCCGCGCCACGGAGTATGGGCTGCCGCTCTTCCGTCTTGCCAGTTCCGGCATCTCGCAATTGGTTGACCGGACTGGCTGCGTCATGGCTACGGCCCCATGTCTCAGGGACGGCGCCATGCTGGCGGGAACACTGGAAATGCGCGGCTGCGGCAGTCGCCCGCTTGATCGCTGGCTGGCGCCCTTCTCGACGGCGCTGACGGCTGCGATGATTGCGTGGTTCTTAATTCGTCGAGGGCCGGGAAACCGCCCGCCGGCTGGGGCGGAGTGTCGGAATGTGTTGAGCGCATCGCGGGCAGAGCCGCAACCAGATTGCGCGAAGCGTTTGGAGTGCGCGGAGCTTGCTCCCGCTATCGAACCACGCCTCGCTTCCGACAGCGCCAGCAAGCTGGACGCACTCCAAACGCTTCGCGCAATTCATTTGCGGTTTAGACTAGGAAACTCATGAGAATCCTGCTGGGCTGGCTGGTCCGCCTCCTCTACCGGTTCCGGGCGTATAACGTCGCGGTCCTCGACACACCCGGGCCAGTCCTGCTTTTGCCGAACCACGTTTCGTGGTGGGACTGGCTGCTCATCGGCGTCTGTCTTGAGGATGACTGGCGGTTCGTCACGTCCAGCACCACAGCGGACATCAGTTGGCTCCACAAACGCGTGATGATCAACCGCCGCACTTTTCCCGTGGACATGAATTCGCCGTTCGCCGTCAAGCGCATGGCGGAATATCTCCAGCACGGCGGCCGGCTCGTGCTGTTCCCGGAAGGCCGCATTTCGACCACCGGCTCGTTGATGAAGCTTTTCGACGGCACGGGCTTCCTGATTTTCAAGACCCGGGCCAAGGTCATCACCGCATTCATCCGTGGTGCGGAGCGCTTGCCCTTCTCCCGGACGCCCGGCAAGAAGCGTTGTTTTCCGCGCCTGTCCGTCCACTTCAGCAACGTGCTCCCCACGCCTAATCTGGAGCACACCAGCGCAACCGCCGCCCGCGCGCGGCTCACCGACTGGCTGCGCGACCAGATGATCAGACAACGGTTCGAGACCGAGATGGAATTTGGCCCGGCCACCCTGCCGGAGGCGATCACGGAGACCGCCCGGCAACGGCCCAGGCAAGTCATCTTGCAAGACTTCACCATGCAGGAACTCACCTGTCGGCGACTGCTTGTTGGCGTGGATTTGCTCGCAAGCCAATGGAGAACTCTGCTGAGCCATCCCGGCTCGCGTGTGGGTGTGCTTCTCCCCAACGTGAACGCGATGCCGATCGCGATCCTTAGCCTGTGGGTGGCGGGCAAGGTTCCGGCAGTGCTTAATTACTCCTCCGGGCCGAGCAGCTTGCTGGCCTGCGCCAAGCTTGCGGGGCTGAAGCACCTCATCACCTCGAAAACCTTCATCGAGCGCATCAAGCTCGACCTGGGACCCCTAAAGGATGCCGGGATTGAAATGCTCTTCCT
>PLZQ01000465.1:13425-23512 GCA_003152225.1 Limisphaerales bacterium
CTGACCCATCGCAACCTGCTGGCCAACATCCGCCAGATGCTGTCGGTTATCGATCTCATGGATACAGACCGTGTCTTCAATGCGCTGCCGCTATTCCACAGTTTCGGGTTGAACGTCGGGCTGCTGCTGCCGCTGGTGCGAGGCGTGTTTACCCTGCTTTACCCGTCTCCGCTGCATTTCCGCGTTGTCCCGTCCGCCTTCTATAACCTTGACTGCACCATCTTCTTTGGGACCAACACCTTTCTAAACGGTTATGCGCGCAAGGCCCATCCCTACGATTTCCGGACTCTGCGATACTTGTTTGCGGCCGCCGAAAAGGTCCAGGACGCTACCACTGCTCTTTGGATGCAGAAATTCGGCGTGCGGATTCTGGAAGGTTACGGCGCCACCGAATGCAGCCCGTGCCTAAGCGTCAACCTGCCGATGCGCCCGCGCCACGGCTCCGCCGGGCAGTTCCTGCCCGGCATCGAACACAGACTCGAACCGGTCGAAGGCGTCACCGAAGGCGGACGGCTGTTTGTGCGCGGACCCAATATTATGCGCGGCTACCTCAACGAGGAAGCCAACGCGAAGTTTCAGGCCCTCGGCGGCTGGTACGACACCGGCGATATCGTAAACATCGACTCAGACGGCTTCATCTTCATCCTGGGCCGGCTGAAGCGCTTTGCGAAAGTCAGCGGTGAAATGGTCAGCCTCGCCGCGGTCGAGGACGCATTAGCCGGCGCTTTCCCGCAGTACGGGTTGAGATTCGCCGTGGCGCTGGTCGCCCGACCGGATGCGGCCAAAGGCGAGAAGTTGATCGCGGTGACTAACGAGCCGAAGCTGACGCTGGAGCAAGTCCGGGCTGCCATCAATGCCCGCGGCTTGAGCAATCTGGCTGTTCCGCGCGAGATCAAGGCGATTCGCGACTTGCCGCGGCTGAGCACCGGCAAGGTCAATCATCGCGAGCTGGAGAAGATAGTTTAGAGGGGAACCCGCTCCTACAGTTCCCAGCCCTTGCGCGGCTCGCGCTGGATGAAGCGGGCGACTTCGGGGGCGTTGGCGGCGAGCATTTTCGGGCCGTCCCACTCAAGCTTTTTGCCCGCGCGCAGGGCGACACACCCGAGCAGGATGATCTCCGTCAGGTAGGCGGCGATGTCGAAGTTCGAATAGCCGGGCTTCCCACCTTTGCAGGCTGCGATCCATTCCAGGTGATGCCGGGGGTCGCCGCCGCCCGAGAATTCATTACGGGGCACCGTCTGAGGAATGGCTTTGACGCCTTCATGGACCTTGCTATCGATGAATTCCTTCTCGTCCTTGAGCTTGACGAAGAATTGCGCGCCGTAGTCACTCGGCGAGAAGAGGCTGCCTTTGTCGCCCAACAGCAGGCAGCCGCTGCCGGGGAGCTTGTCCATCAACGCCTCGACGTCTGCAGTGACCTCCTTGGGTGGCTTGTTGTTGCCGTCATGGCGGTAGGGATTGCCCGGCAGGGGGTTGCCCCCGTCGAACCACCAGAAGGTCAGAGGCGGCAGGCCCTCGCGGGCGGGAAACTCGAAGCGAATCTTGGATTTGAGTGGGTAGGTCTCCTTGTTGATCCCCGACGACTCGGCTTCGACTTCCATCGGGTAGCCGAGCTTGAGCGCGCGGAACGGCATATTGACCGTATGGCACGCCATGTCCCCGAGGGCGCCGGTGCCGAAGTCCTGCCACCCGCGCCAGTTGAAAGGCTGGTACACTCCCCGCCGGTTCCGGCCCTTGCTCTTGCCTTTGCTCGAGGTCTCAGCAGGCGCGCTTTCGGCCTGTTCCAATTTGAACGGACGCCACGGGGCCGGGCCGAGCCAAAGGTCCCAATCCAGGTTCGCCGGCACGGGATCCTCACCGGCTGGCCGGTCCATGCCCTGAGGCCAGATCGGCCGGTTGCTCCACACATACACCTGCCGCACCGGGCCGATAAAGCCGGCCTGGACGACCTCCACGGCGCGGCGCAAGCCGTCCTCGGCGCTGCCCTGGTTGCCCATCTGCGTGGCCACCTTGTATTCGGTGGCGAGCCGGCGCAGCAACCGGGCCTCATAAATCGTCTGCGTCAACGGCTTCTGGCAATAGACGTGTTTGCCCATGCGGATCGCCATGCTGGCAACGCTCGCGTGGAGGTGGTCAGGTGTGGCGACCACCACCGCATCCAGCGACTTCTCCTGCTCCAGCATCTTGCGGAAATCCTTATAGAACGAGGCCTTGGGATACTTCTGGCGCGGGCCGGCGGCGGCCTTCTCGTCCACGTCGCACAGGGCGATGATGTTCTCGCCGGCACAGCAAGTGGTGTCGCTGCCCCCTTTGCCGGACACGCCAACCACCCCGATGTTTAGCTTGTCATTAGGCGACAGGCGGCGCGGTTGCGTGATGCCGAAACCGGGCAGCGCTGTGGCGCCGGCGGCCAGGGCCGAGTAGCAGAGGAATTGGCGGCGGGAGATCCCGGCCAGCGGAGAAGAGGCATGCTTAGACATAATTGCTGGGCGCCGAGCCTGCCTGCTATGGGGCTAAAAGCAATCATGATATTCCGCGCGGGCGTGAGTTTTGCGCGCCGAATCTCTACGTATTGCGGGATGGCACGTTGCTCTGCCTGCCTGCGCCGAACCGGTGACCGGCCGCCTGCCGGTTCGTGCGCCCCCCACATTAAGGGAACATTAAGCTCCTGCCAAACCCTCCGTCTGGAGGGCTTCTCCGAGATCGCCTCTCTTCACGGTCTCTTAAGGTGCCCTGCATTATTGTGCCCGCATGAGAAACAGAAATGTGTTCAGTGCTTTGGCAACGGCGGCAATGCAACCGTGGCTGGCACTGCGCAGTTCTGCTTCCACTGCCTTCAAGTTGGAGGCATCGCTGGCCGACCAAACAACAATGCAAATCGTGACCGCCACACAGCACGGCCAGGCTGCGCGGCTGCCACACTAGAAAGAAAGAACAACAATGAAAGTCACAACACTCATCGCGCTCGCCCTTGGGCTGGGCGCATTCACGGTTCTCGCCCAGGATCAGTCCGGTGGCCCCGGCGGTCCGCCCGGCCACGGTCATCGATTCGGCGGCCCTCCGCACGCGGAGCCACTCATGGTTGCGCTGGATGCGAATCGAGATGGCGAACTTGACGCCGCCGAAATCGCCAATGCCAGCGCCGCCTTGAAGACGCTCGATAAGAACGGCGATGGCAAGCTCAGCGCCGACGAACTCATGCCGCCGCCTCCCGGCGGGACCAATCAGTTCCGGGGCACGCCGCCTCCGGGTCATAAACACCCGGTGTCGCCGCTCATGGCCGCACTCGATACGAACGGCGACGGAGAACTCGATGCCACCGAAATCGCCAATGCCAGCGCCGCGCTCTTGCAGCTCGACGTAAACGGTGATGGCAAGCTGACCCGGGACGAGCTGCGCCCCAAAGGTCACGGCGGCCCTGGTGGCCCTGGTGGCCCTGGTGGCCCTCCTCAAGATGGCGGTCCCGGCGGGCCCGAAGGCCCTGGCGATCCCGGCCAGCCGCCTTCCGAGTAAACCAAGTCAACTGGGTGAGCAGCGCACCTGCTCACCCGGCGAAATAATATGAGACGACGCTCAGCCATCCCAATGAAAGCAAAAGGCAATTATTCATTCCTGGCTGGTTTATTGATGAGCATCGCCTTCACGGGCGCTGCCCTCGCGGACCAGCTCCAGCCGACAGCCCCGTCCCAGCCTTCAGCCCTCGCCACCAACACGGCGGCCACTGCCGTCACCGTCGATCGCTCCACGAACGGCGTGCGCCTGAACTTCCGCGGCGCGTCACTCCGCCAAGTCCTGGATTACTTGAGCGAGGCAGCCGGCTTCATCATTAACAACCAGACGGAGGTGAGCGGCGCAGTTGAAATGTGGAGCCAAGGACCAGTGACCCGGGACGAGGCGGTCGAGTTGCTCAACTCCGTCCTCAAACCCAGGGGCTGCACCGTGATCCGCAACGGACGGATCCTGACCATCGTCAATCTGGACGGGGCGAAGACCGCCGACCTGGAGGTCGTCACCGGCAACAACCCTGACGCGGTCCAGAAGTCCGAAGCCGTGGTCACGCAGATCATCTCCGTTCGCTACGCCGATGCCAGCCGGTTGGTCAACAACCTTCAGCCCCTCCTCCCCGCCATGGCTTCGCTCTCCGTCAACGAAAGCGCCAACGCGCTCATCCTTGTGGACAACCAAACCGCTATCCGGCGCATGCTGAAGATCATCTCTGCCCTCGACAGTTCGGCCGCCCGTTCGTCCTCGCTGAAGGTCTTCCCGCTGCGCTATGCGAATGCCACCGAACTGGCCCCCGTGGTGCAGCAGATGTTTTCCACTGCGGACGCGAGCCAGAGTTCCGGCGGGGCAAACTCTGCGGCACAATCCTTCGGCCCGCCCGGCGGCGGCTTTGGTCCCTCTGGTTCGGAAGGGCTGCTCGGCAGCCAGGCCGGATCTGGCAGCGCTGGCGGGACGGCCTCCGCGCCGAAACTCGTGGCGATAGCGGATGAGCGGGCCAATTCGCTGATCGTATCGGCATCCCCGGGTCTGATCCCAGCGGTCACAGCACTGGTGCAGCAGCTTGACCAGCAAGTTAACGACGTCACCGCCGTGCGCCTCTTCCGCCTGCGCAATGCTGACCCCGCCGAGCTGGCGGACCAGTTGGCGCAATTGTATCCGGATGATAGCGGAACCGGCTCAGGCCAGAGCCAGGCCGCGTTCGGCTTTGGCGGGCCGCCATCTCCGCCCGGTGCCGGACCAGACGCCGAGACCGGCAACCTCGAATCAGCCACCGGCGAGCGAAGGAAGAAGCAAGCCCACGTCCTGGCGGTGGCCGACCCGCGCAGTTCCTCGCTCCTCGTCAGCGCCGGCAGCGCCTTAATGCCCCAAATCGCGGCCCTGATCGCGCAACTGGACGCCGATTCCGGCCGCAAGGAAATCGTCAGCTACTGGGACTTGCGCAACGCCGACCCGCAGGATGTGAAGCAAATCCTCCAGGATCTGTTCAACCGAAACACGACCGCGCAGAATAACAACAACAACGCACTGCTGGGCCAGAATAATCCGCTGACTGTCCGCCAAACGCAGCAGCAGAACAGTACCACCACAAGTACTCTCAAGCTGGGAAGCTCCGGCTCCGGCGGAAGCTCGGGCTCCTCCACTGGTTTGTAGGTTACCGGACCGGGGCAAGGGGCTTCGGCCCAGGTTCGTTCGAGGTTGGAGGTTGGCTGTTGGGTGTTGGATGTTCCGGTCCCGTTTGAAGTTCGCAGTTCGCCTTCGGTGTCCGCCATCGACTGGATATACTTGAATTGCAGGCATTTACGGCGTGTTCACTAGGAGTTCACTAGGAGGTGGATAGGTGTTGTATAGGGAACCAATAGGTAACGTATAGGTACCGGATAGCTGATCGCCAGACATACGCCGGGGATACGCCAGGTACCCAATAGGAAACCACCGTGCCGGCGCCGAGTGTCCGGGCCGTTCCCCGGGACTGTGCCAACCTGGCACACGGGTTGTGCCAACTTGGCCCAAACTCGACCTGGCACACGGTCTCCGCCGCCAAGCCAAATCCAAGGGCGCGACCTTCCGCCTGGAGGGCGCCCACCGGAGCCACCGAGGAGCCAGAGCCCTCCTACAGGCAATCCAGCGGACTCTTGGTGCCGGTGCCACCTTGGCGGATCACGTGCGTATAAATCATCGTCGTCGAGACATCGTTGTGGCCCAGCAATTCTTGAATGGTCCGGATGTCCGACCCACGCTGGAGGAGGGCGGTAGCGAAGCTGTGCCTAAACGTGTGTGAGCTGGCACGTTTGACAATCCCCACCCGCGCCACCGCCGCCTTGATGGCCTTGTTTATTGTTCCTTCGTCCAAGTGGTGCCGCCGGGTCACCCCCGAACGCGGGTCGGTGGACCTGTCCCGCGCCGGAAACACATACTGCCAGCCCCATTCGCGCGCCGCGTGCGGAAACTTCCGATCCAGCGCCCCCGGAAGATAGACCGCCCCATACCCCGCAGCCAAATCCTCCTGATGCGTCAGTTGCACACCGGCCAAATGCTCGCGGAGTGGCGGGATGACCCCCTCGGCGAGCACGGTAAATCTGTCCTTGGCTCCTTTCCCGTCTCGTACCGTCAGTTGCTTCATCTCGAAGTCCAGATCCTGCACCCGCAAGCGCAGCGCCTCCAGCAGGCGCAACCCGCTGCCATACAATAACTTCACCACCAACTGCGGCGGGCCGGACATGGCCGTAATCACCCGCCCCACCTCTTCGGGTGTCAGCACGGTTGGAACTCGGATTGGGCGCTTGGCCCGAACTGCCTGCACATTCTCGAACGGTTCGTGCAGCACCTCCCGGTAAAGGAATAACAGGGCGTTGAACGCTTGATTCTGGGTCGCCGCAGCTACGCGGCCATTGATGGCCAGATCACTGAGGAACGCTTCCACCTTCCCCATACCCGGTATCAACTCCTCCCGCGATTTCATCCGATGGAACCGGACGTAGCGCCGAACCCAGTCACAGTAGGACTGTTCGGTCCGAATTGAGTAATGCCGCAAACGCAGGACCTCGCGCACCTGGTCCAGCAGCTTGAGCTTGGGATTGGGCACCACCGCCTCGAAACCCACCCGCCCGGTCTGTAATGAGAGCGCTTTTTCGAGTTGACTACTTTGGCTGCCTTGCATACGCTTCCTTCCGATACGAAGTAAAACTAGGAATTAATTCCCAGTTTGTCCACCATTATCAGCTTACTGGGAAAACTTTCCTAACCAATAATAGTTAGTCCAAGACACCGATGACCACGCAGGAACTTACTTCTGGAGTCAGGCGCCTCGTTCGGCACCTTGGCCTACTTGCCAGCCTGGCGATTGCGAGGATTATCGTCCCCGTGATTGCCGCGCTCTGCATCGCCTTCCGGCCAGGATACCGCCCGGATGAGCAAGGCTGGCTTGTCTTGGCCCTTGAGCTTAGCGCGCTGGCGTTGCCACTGCTCTCTATGGCAATATTCTTTTGGATTTGGACTAGATGGGCTGTACGGTGCCCTCACTGTTAAGCCCCTCTTGGCCGGGAGATGAAGAAGGTCTACGACGTTACAGCCACAGGAATTTGCAGGGAGTGCGGGAAAGGCGTTGTTGATGAGATGGACTAACCAGAGCATTGAGCCAAGGGGAGGCAGCCGGTTCTGTCTGTCTGCATTCGTGGGTCACTGGCGGCTGCCTCCCCTGGCTCATGCTCACCGTTAGGTGCGACATGCGTCCCGTGTTCATCCATCTTCTCGGAGTGTTGGCAATTCTGCTCGGCTGCTACCTGTTGCTCGGGCTGGCTTTCCCTCGGCTCAGGCACTGGAGCTGGAGAAACGATCCGGCCGGTCTTGTGGGTTCCTGCGCCGCTTTCAGCGTTCTGGTCGGTCTCTACGGCTTTGGGGTAGGACGGCCCTATACGTGGATTGCGGGTATTGGCGCTCTAGGCGTGGGCGCCGTTACAGCCCTCGTTGACGCGGTTCGACATCCAGAGCTGATACGCCCCTTGAAGAGCATCGTGAAGCGTCGTGAGTTCATAATTGGGTTTCTTCTGGTGAACCTACTCGTGGTCGTGTTGTGCCTCCTGCTGGCATGAAAGCAAGCCCAGGCCCTAACCACAGCATTCAGCGGATGGGAGCCAGCCGTTCAGGTCAGTGGCAATTCGCGCATCTGCGGCGGCTGGCTCCCACCGCTGATGCTGATCGTTGGGCCGCGTAGCGTCGTTTCTAGTTTCGCACAAAAACCACCAGCATCGGTGTCTATTGAGTATGAAGAAGAGAACTGCCATCCAGGCCAGCCTCGCCCTGTTGGCTATCATCGTTGTCTGCTGGGTAGCGTATGGGCTGAGCCATCCTCCGAAGGCTCGGGCGGTACGCTACCAAGGCGTGAACACCGTCCGCAACGCCTCGGTTGCGCTGAGTAGCACGAGCGCGCCTCCGGTCGTCCAACCAAATCGCCAGAAATGAGCCAACAGTCCCCAGGGGCGCTTAACTATCGTGCTGGAGTGGATGACGGGATCGCGCTCCTGTTTGCATTCGGCAGTAATTGTCCCGGCACTACTCAGCACGCGCGTTGGGCCACGACCTGAGACTGAGCTGGCCATGAAGAAACGGATTTGGATTTTACTGGGGTTGACGCTCGGATTTGCTCTGCTCGGCGTCAGTCTCGTCCGCGTCAAAGCCCCCACTAAGACCTTCGAAGGCAAGCCAGTGGGCAGGTGGGTCGCCGCCTTTATTGAAAAGTCTGATCGTACTTTGGATGTGAGGCCAGAAGCTGAGTTTTTGAAGGTTCAACAGATAGGCTCAAACGCGGTGCCGTATTTGATCGCCGCGATTAAGCACAAGCCGGGCTTCCTGAGCAGCAAGCTCTATCGGACGGTATATACCAACTCGCCCGCTATCATTGCCAAACGAATGCCGGCCCCCATAGACGCCCAACTGATGCGCTGCCGAGCCTATTCGGCACTGGGCGGGTTGCACTCCGCTGCAAGATCAGCAGTCCCCTTCCTGGCGGAGCAATTCAATACGAACAACAGCTTGCTTGATTTTGTGCGCGCTGCGCTCAGCGAACTTGGTCCAGACGCAAGTGAGGCGATCCCGGTGTTGACCAACGCCCTCCACGGTGCTTCCCCCGAGCTGCGATGGAATGCTGCTCGCATTCTCGCAAACGTTGAACCGAGTAATCCCGAGATCATACCAGCCATGCTGGTTTGGCTGAAGGGCTCGGATGTGATTTCCCGGCGATACGCCTGTATTGTCCTGGAAGAGCTTGGTCCTGCTGCAACATCAACCGTGCCCGCTTTAACAGAGGCGTTACAGGACGAGGACAAGCCTGTCCGTGCAAATGCCGCTGCGGCGTTGAAAAAGATCAGACCGAAACCAGCAGCGGAAACCCGCCGTGCGGAAGAATGATGGTGCGATATGCATTCTCCGTGGCCCAACAAGATCACTGGCGCGAATGCGGGCGGGCGGCATCGGTTGCCGATTCACAGGTTCTGGGCCGCCCGCATCGCTCAGTTCTGGTGTTCGGCAGGTGCTGGCGTTGAGAGCATGGTCGTGGTAGACTTCCGTAATGGGATAACGGATGGTGTTTTGAAGCAGCAGTGTTAAGCAACTCGTATGCGCTATGAAGATTACCCACCTCTGCATTGTGATCGCGACCGGGGTATGCGCGCTGCTCGTCGTGGGATTCTTGGTACCGGCTCCGTGTCCGTGGTTGGCACGGGAGAGCCTCTTTGAGCTGACGGCTAGGGAGCCAAAGAACAGGGATCCTGCCGAACCCGGCGCCGCACCGAGTGGCGGCCCTGCGGCGCTCCTTAACAGCTCGGCAGTCACGGAGGGGCCGCCATCGGTGAGCTGAGCCTTCGGCAGGTAGTCCGTCCACGTTGCTAGAATGAAGACCAGCACTGCGTTGAAAAAGGTGGGCGGCTGGTTTCCTTTTCTGGTTGTGGCGGTACCCTGCTTGTGGGGTCTGGGTTTCTGGCTTCAGGATTGGCCGCTAGCCGCCATCGCCGCATTCATGTCCGTCTATTTGGTGCTGGATGTCTGGAATCTGGTTAGAATGAAGAGGGCCGCCCAGAAAGAACCGGAGGCCATAGAGAAGAAGGTGCCCAGAACATGAGCCACCTGGAATTTACTGGATGCGCCTGAAAAGCCTTTGCGAAGGTGCCACCGATGCCAGACACACTGAAGATAGTTGTTCTGGGAGATTCTGTACCGTGGGGACAAGGTCTGCTGGATGAACACAAGTATGCCAATCAGATCGCGGCCGAACTGTGCCAGTCGCCCGCGACTGATATTTGCATGCTGGCGCATTCGGGCGCCATCATCGGCGCAGACCACATTGGGCGCGGTATCATGGACGCGCTGTGATCGGGCTGGGCTGGTGAATTCTCGCCTCCGACGATTGCTTCCGCCCGCTGGTTTGATCACCGGACTTGAACCCGCTTGAGGGGTAAGGCACAATTGAAGCATGTGCCGGTTTGTCGGCTGCGTCCAACAGCCAAGCCTCCAACTCAGGCGTAACCTTGAAGGGTTTGTGTGTCGGACAATTCTTCTTGTAAAAACCGGTTCTTCAGGAATGTTCCGGTGA
>PLZQ01000305.1 GCA_003152225.1 Limisphaerales bacterium
ACGTCACGGAAACGGCTCAGACCTGCGCGAACCTGACCGTGCCGGCGGCCATTACTGTTGGGCTGTGGCGGAGCCTTGCTCCCGGGGAAGAGTTCAATCCGACCGATGAGCGCCTCAAGGAAGTCCTTTACCGGCTGTCATTCGCGATGGCGGGTCTCATTCCGAGCAGGTTCTTTGACGTGGGAAACGGCGTGGCCATTTGCTTTAAGGCGAAAGCGGGAGCAAAAGAAATCGTCGTAAAAGCGGTCGCTCAGTTGGAGGGGCTGCCGCTGAACCAAATTGGTCCGGCTTGCACAATCATGCTCGAGCACGAAGACTGACGCTCAGACGACTTCCATCTCCGTGTCTGCCAGAGCCGGTCGGAGGTTTGGATGGCGCAGGCAGAGTTCCAACCGGTGGCGTCGCGACAGCGCGCGCCACCGGCTGGGGTAAAGACTTCGGTTGGTCAAAAGCCGAACTTCATCCCACAGCGTGAAGCGCTCGCTCGCCCGCACCGGCTCGTGCTCAAATCCCAGGATCAGCACCCCGTTCTCGCAGGCGACGCGATTTATCGTGAAGGGCAAGTGCGTCCAATGTGGGCGCCGCAAGCTCCACAAAATGCCCGGCAGCCCAGCCAACCACCGCGCCGGCAAGGACTCCATCGCCTCTGGTACTAAGCCCGCCTGAGTCTTTTGGAAAAACGCTCTCGCTTTCTGCAGGTCGCGGTGGCCAAAGCGCGACGGCAGTTGCGTCGCTGCTGCCAGCACCTCCGCCGAAAGCAGGGGAATGAGTCCTCGCACCCGCATCATCTCCAGGACATGACTCGCGGAAAACGGTTCCGCGCCGCAATCCGTGACCGACTCGATTGGAGCATCGTTGTGGTCTTGTTCGAACCAAGGGACAAACCATACCGGCCGGAGCGTTCGACTGCCGTCGCTGCCGACCACGTAGCCCTGATGAGGCTGTAGGCAGCCCAACGCGCCGGGGGGACAAACCAACCGGGGGTGATTTCCGGTTTTGGAATCTCCCGGCAAGGTGGATATTCCCTGCCCATCCAACCAGTCCGGGACCTCTCGAGATGCCGGCGCTTCGCATATCCCGAGGCTTCGGGTGGCGAATTCCTCGGCTTCCTCCTCCCGGGTGCGAAGGAAAATGAGGGTGTTGAAGTTCACCACGACCGCTCGGCGGCGCCGGGGACCCAGACACTCATCCATCGCGGCCAATCCTTGCGAGGCGGCCAGCACAAAGCATCGCCTGCTGCGCAGCGTGGCCAACTGCTCGGCATCCTAAGGTCGCGCAATGAGCGGAAACTCGTCGGCGACCAGGCCGCAAAGAGGGTGAGGAGAGGCACCCCGTTTTTGGACGGCATCAAAGAACTCTTTGCGGGCAAGGCCAAAGAAAAGCCTGGCCAAGTCGGGTTGAGCCAGAGCGTTCACACTCACGACGCAGACCCGGCTCTCCCTGGCCACCTGAGCAGGGGTGAATGTTGGGCGGGAACTCGCAGCGAAACAGCTCCGCGCGTTGTCGCTGAGCAAAGGGCTCAGCACGTTGAGCAGACAGCTTTGCAAGTTGCTTCGGGTGCGAGGATCCAGCCGGCTCCACACCTCGACATGATCCAACGCGCCGCGCAGTTGGCATGCCGCGGCAGTTTTCTTGAGCTTCTTCCTGGCCTTTTCAACCGCCCCGGCGACAGTCTTTGGCAACACGCCGGTTGCCTCCGAAGACGCGAACCATTGGCGCATGAAGTTGACCGCCTGGTCGTACTGAATGCCATCGCCCGCAGCCACCAGCAAGGTCAACGCCGCAGAAACCATGTTCGCGGTGGTTGTCCGCCAATAAGGGTTGTCCCCGCCGACGGGATCGGTCAGCATAAGCCGCTGGGTCAGGGTCTCCACGTCGCCAAAGGAACGAAGGCCGAATAGCTCAAAATTGTGGCCGCCCTGAGGCCCCAGGACCACCAGATCCCCGCCTCGGCCACAATGGCGCGCCATTTCTCTGATGCGAGGCACGGTTTCGTCCTGCTTGGCGTCCAGGATCAACAAACCTACCTTTTCACCTGGCCAACGAAGCAGTTGACGAATTGCCGACGTCAGCAAAGTGGTCTTGCCACAGCCGGTGCTGCCCAGCACCAGCACGTGCTGGAGCAAGTGCTCCTCGGTCAAGGCAATGCGCTGACCGGGCGGCTCGTAACACGGCCAGACGACCATCGGGTCTGGCAGGAGGGAGGGCTCCACGCTCATAGGGGATGGTGCGTGAAGGTAGCCACGACGCCGGCCTCGGGGTCCCAATAGTAGGCTTCCGCCGCTAATTTTCCGCTGTAGCCCATCGATGAATGCCAAGAGTCCGGAGGACAAAGGCTGGGCACTACTCGCACCAGCACACCACCCCCCGCATCGTGCGCCGGCAGGATGCGCAGGCATTTCTTCGAATGGTAATGCCCAAGGTGCCACTCTTTTGATGCTGTGCAGAGAGCCCACTCCCGCGGTCGCTCACTGGCCATCAACAACGGGAGGTTCAAGAATTTTTCCCTATCCCCATGGGTAAAGGCCAGGAGGTTTTTGCCATGTACCACGTATTTTCGCTGGGTGGGAGCGTTGTCCACGGTCACGTCAGTGTAGTGATAAAAACGCCCGGCCAAGGCCTCACCGAGGTAGAATATGGATTGACAATCATGGTTGCCATTGACGAGGACAACATCCACAGGTGCCACTGCCCGCAGCCGGTCGATCGCCCGTACCAGAAGGCTTTTACCGCGAACAAACCCTTCCTTCCAGACAACCGCCGAGTCCTGTGGCGTGCCACTGGTGGTCGTTCTGCCAAGAATGTCGGTGTTTAAGAAATCGTTGCCACACGGGAAGAGAATTCTGCCAGGCTTCAAGCCGGCGGCTTTTGCGATCAAATCCTCCAGGGCGGTCATAAACATTCGCTCGGCAATCTCCGGGTTGTAATCGCGGCCACATTCCGGGCCCCAGCATAATTTGCCGAAATGCACGTCCATTAAACTGACCTCAAGCATGCCTTCTCCGTTGCAGCCCGAACGCACAATCGGTGGGCGCGGCGGAGCCTCTTTCTTGAACTCGGCGAGCAGACCCCGCATCAGATCCTTCAACGTTTGCTGGAGTACTTTACGGCGCAGCCAAACTTTGATCTGAAAAAGGGGGGAAGTCAGGATTTCGCCCGTGGCCGGGTTGCGCGCGCCGACCTCCCACTTGTTTGCGACCCAGCGTTCCACCTCCCACTGGGAAGTGTCGACTTGGGCATACACCAAGAGGTCATCGAGCGTGTGAATCTGGGCACCCCGATAGCACAAGTCACGAGTATCGGGGCCCACTGCGTCCTGCAACGTACTGCCGGCGTTCGGGGCCTCGAGCGAAGGTGTCGGTTGTTGCGCCGATTGAGGCGGTGGCGCTTGCGCCGCAGCCTCGTAGGCTTGAGCGCCGGTCCAACGGGCCAAATGAAGCTTTGCATGATCCAACGAAATGCCCAATTCCTGAGCCACACGCACCGCCCCCCAGTCCGGCTGTTCCACCTTGAGCTTACGGACACGTTCGTACACCGGGTGGCCGCTATTGTGGCCCTGGACTTCGCCGCGATAGCGTTCCTGTAACCGCCGCGAGGTGGGCGTTTTCACTCCCAGCATCATCGCCAGCCGCTTTTTCCCCAGTTCGGGGTTGCCGCGCAGAATCTCCCGCGCCTTTAGGTATAGATCGTCGCCAGGTTTCATTTCGTCGAGAGGCAGTCCTCTCCACCTATGTATGCCGGCTCCGAAGGAATTTGTTCCCCGCAAAATGCATTTTCTTCCTATTTTCTGCGCCTACGGCTCCAGCCAATACGCTGCGGCGCAGCGATCCGGTTCCACATCTGCCGGAAGATTCGGAGTCCAGAGCCCTCCCTGAGAGTTCACCAAGCCGTGATCGGTCCTTTGCTGATCAGGCGGAGGGTGGCTTGGACGAAGATTCGAGAGCTCCGTGCTCCTCAGAGGTTTTTGTCCCTGCCTGGTGAACGGCCGATGAGGCTACGCCCAAAAAAGATACCCAAGTGGTTGAACATCCAGATCCATCTGGAGCGAAGGCATCACCAGCAAGACCAAATACGAAGACATTAACCATGACACCTCAGCCCCCTCCCCATCGATTCCCTCGGTCACTTTCGTCAGCCTGAACACGCGCCAGATGTCGCGTTGCATAGCGCCGTTGCCCGACCGGGACACCGGCAGGCAAGTCGCCCGGATCATTCAAGCGGGAGCGGGGGACATTCCCAGCCTGTCCGGGTTCCACGCCCGCCTGTGCCGGACGCAAGGTTCGGTCCAGTTCAGAGTCAGCCGGGGCCGGACCGAACTATTCACCGGTCTCCTGGCCCGGGATGCTAGTGATTCGGAGATCACGCGCCTGCGGTCGTGGCTTTCGCAGCTATGCCCGCCAGCGGGTTGCCAGCACAGGCCCCCGGCTGGGATTCCAGCGCTCAACCCGGAAGCAGTTCCGTGGGTGGCGACGCGTTACCAACCCGAAGTCGCGCGGCTTGCCCTGCACGAGGCCGTGGCACTGGCTCGTTTCCAGCAGAGCCTGGTGGCGGTGTTGGTCACTGGGTCAACGTTGTCGCGGGGTGCCACCGCAGGCAGGAGTTGAGGCGAGGCAATAGACGCAAACCCGCAAAGCACAAAACTTGAACAATGATTACGACCCCATGAATACGCAAATCCAATTGCCAAACCCCAACCCGACCGCGAGCACCATTCTGCACACGGTCTGCCTGAATCAAGGCCGCTTGGCTGTCCGTTCGCGACACGACTTCCCGCCCGCACTGTTGGCCAGGGCAGAAAAACTGGCCGCCGCCGGGGGCGGCGCGTTCATCTCCGAGTTGGGTCTTTGTCAGCTTCAGCTGCTGATGGACAGCAGCGCGGCCATACTCCTCCTGGAACGGGAGGACGGGAAGCTGGGATCAGGAGGTCTCGCTTGGCAACCCCGCAAGCGCTGCCTCTGGCAGACGGCTCTCACCGTTTACACTCGTGTGCAAAGAGATTCTGGCCAGCACCCGCACGATCGCGACCGCCTCAAACCTCACACCTACCCATGGTTGGCGACGATCCTGATGCCCGAGTTTCTGAGCGTAGCCACTCAGTCGCAGCGGATCATCGTGGAATCCACGCTGTATGCACTGGCCTTTGGGACCTTGGAACACATTCGCAAATCCACCCAGTGCAATTGAGGCCGGCATTCCTGCCGCAGGAGCACAACAAGCGTGCCGCCGAATAGCGCAAAAAAAGTCAGCAAACCTTTAGCCTATGAAAATGATAATAAAATCAGCCTCGGCCCCGTTGACACCAGCGGCTAACGAAGGGGGATCCAAATTCTGCCAGGCGCCCTCGCGATTCCGCGCTGCAGGAGCGCGATTGCGGGCCGAATCCGGCAGTCGAGAGCGGGAGTCGGAAGACCGTCACTCCCCCACCTGAAGGGCTTCCACCAGGTACATTTGACTGCACATAAAGCTTCTCCCGACCACGGCCCCGATGACCGTTCCGATGATGGCTCCGGCCAAGAAATCCGAGATCCAATGGATGGACATGGAGACGCCGAGGCCGATATAGAGCGCGTAGGTGATCGCCACATACCCCAGCCACCTTTGTTTCGGAAAGAGCTGGAATAGCGTCACGGCCATGGCGAACGCGATGGTGGTATGAGAGGACGGCCAACCCCAGAAGACCCCGCCGCGCAGGAAGCCGAATTGGAAGATGTGGCTGATATCCGCGCCGACGCCGTGCGAGGGATGGACACGGCCGGTAATCGCTTTATAAGCGGCAGCGACCAGCGCGCCAACGAGTTCGGCCTGCCCAACAGCCCAGCCTGCCAGCGTGGTCTTGGCGCTTCGGCTGATGCTGCCGATGGCAAGCAAGATGATCGGCAAGGCAATCGGCACGAGCCCGCCGATCGGGGCGGCGGGAAACATCCAGGAACGAAGGATCGGATTGCGGGTGGAGGCGAAATAGAGCCAGTCCAAACCGGACGTGACGAGGATGAAAGTGAGGATGATGGCAATGATGTGCCAAATGATCATCCGGCCCCTGAAGCAGTCGAGGAGGTTACGGGGCAGGGTCGAAAGAAACTGTTTCATGCGCAGATAGTAGTATCAGGACGAGGAGGTTTGGTGCGCAAGGGCAACGATCGTGGTTGCCGCGCCTCAGGCTGGCACGTTGGCGCGGGGCGCCTCCGCCGGTCGCCGAAAACGGTCTGCGCCACATGTTGCCCACCTAACGCAGATAGCACTTCGTCGTGCAAACCGGATTGGTGTCTGCGATAATCCTCAGCCCATGGACAGCATGATTGGACATTCGCATTTGTTTCAGCCCTTAACGCTGAAATCCGTGACCTTGCGCAACCGCATCGGGGTTTCACCGATGTGCCAGTATTCCTCCGAGGACGGAGTGGCGACCGACTGGCACCTGGTCCATCTGGGGGCGCGCGCCGCAGGTGGCGCCGCCCTGGTCATCGCCGAGGCCACCGCCGTCTCGCCCGAAGGCCGCATCACGCCCGGCGACGCCGGCATCTGGGCGGAAAAGCATATCGAACCCATTGCGAGGATTAACCGGTTTATCAAACAACAGGGCGCGGTGCCCGGCATCCAGATCGCCCATGCGGGACGCAAAGCCTCCGCCGCCCGGCCATGGGAAGGCGGGGCGCACCTGCCGGACAATGCCGGAGGCTGGCCCACTTTGGCCCCCAGCCCTCTGCCCTTCGGTGACACCCTGACCAAAGTGCCTCGACAGATGGCCGAGGCCGATATTCGCCGGGTGCAGCAGGACTTTGTGAGCGCGGCCAAACGCGCTTTGGCGGCCGGTTGCGAATGGCTCGAAATTCATTCCGCCCATGGCTACTTGAGCCACGAATTTCTTTCTCCACTGTCCAACCACCGGACTGACCATTACGGGGGCAGCTTCGAGAACCGCATCCGCTTTCTGCTGGAGACCAGCCGGGCGATTCGGGCCGTGTGGCCCGAGCGCCTGCCGCTGGCCGTGCGGTTGTCCTGCACCGACTGGGTGCCGGAGGGCTGGGATATTGATCAGAGTGTTGAACTGACAAGGTGTTTGAAAGCCGAGGGCGTTGACCTCATCGACTGCAGCTCTGGGGGGCTGGTTCCGGATGCCCGGATCCCGGTCGGGCCAAGCTACCAGGTGCCCTTTGCTGAGCGTATCCGGCGCGAATCGGGCATTGCCACCGCCGCGGTTGGATCTATCACAGCGCCCGCGCAAGCCGACGAGATCGTGCGGAATGGCCGGGCCGACCTGGTGCTCCTTGCCCGCGAGCTCTTGCGCGATCCCTATTGGCCCGTGCGCGCCGCCCGGGCGCTGGGACAGGAAGCCGCTGTTTCGCCCCCCGTCCAATACGGCAGGGCGTGGTGAGCGCCCTCATAATGATCGCCCGATCCATGGTCGACAAAAACCCCCGGACAACTAACCGCTGGCAAAACCATATGGGCTTCCTCCACCAACGGGAATCGAGGAGCGGGCGGAACTCAGACTCGCCCTCGTGGATGACGAAGGTCGGCCGTGGGAGGCAGTCCGGCTCCTAATTCGGGATCAGGTTTGGCGGGGGCGCTGTTAAGCTTTCGAAGCGCGCGTCCCCTTCCGATGCGCCTCAGGCCAGAGCACGAATAATGTCCTCAGTCTTCCGGATCCTCCCTATTCTGGCAAAGACGACTCTCATGGTGTGCTCGTGTTCCTCCTTGGATCGGGCGGCTGTGGCGTCTTCAGCAAAGATCTGCTGGTGGCCGTACTCGTAGGCGAACCGAGCGGTGCTTTCGACGCCGATGTTGGTCGAAATGCCGCAGAGGACGATGGTGTGGATGCCCCTCCGGCGCAACTGGAGGTCGAGCTCCGTTCCGTAGAAGGCGCCCCATTGGCGCTTCGTGATGACCAGATCGCCCGGCGCGGGGCCGAGCTCCGGCACGATGTCGGCCCAGTCGGCGGGGCGCGGCTGATTCCACTGCAGGGCGTTATCGGCAATGGGCTTGAGGCCGTCCTTGCCGTCGGCGGACGGCGTGACTCGGACGAGGAACACGGACATGCTGTTCTTCCGGAAGGTGTCCGCCAGTTGGGCGGCGTTGGCGACGATGGTCTTTGTCGAATACGGCTCAGTGGGCATCCCGACGACCCCTTTCTGGAGATCGATGACCACCAGAGCGGTCGCTGGCTTTTCTATGGCAAGCTGGGTCATATCGGCCAGGATGAGCGTTTAAGGCTCGAATGCCAATCGCGCTTCCTCACGACCGGGCGATGCGTCATCATTCCTCCTGTATGACGAGATCAGCGCCTGAACATTTTGACGCCATTTCCGGGCGATATGCGGCCAGCGAAATTCATGCCGACAGCCCCACGATCCGCCGTTTGCATGAACTGCTTGGCCCGGAACCGCTGGGATCGATTTGCGACGTGGCCTGTGG
Source organism: Limisphaerales bacterium (assembly GCA_003152225.1). Lineage (GTDB taxonomy): Bacteria > Verrucomicrobiota > Verrucomicrobiia > Limisphaerales > UBA8199 > PALSA-1440. The sequence continues at coordinate 8,413 of PLZQ01000305.1, forward strand.
CCCCGGGCACCTCGCCTTGTCGTTTGCGGGCAAGGCCTCCCGCATCGTCGGGGTGGATGCCGCGCCCAACATGCTCCGGCAGTTTGGGAGGATGGCCAGGGAGCGGGGTTTGGCCGTGGAAGCGGTCCGGGCCTACGCCGAGGAGATGCCGCTACCGTCAAAGTCCTTTGACGTGGTGATGTCGCGGCTGGCGCCCCATCATTTTGCTGATCCTACCCGGGCCGTCCGGGAGATGGCACGGCTGGCGAAACCCGGCGGGCGCGCGGCGGTGATCGATCTCGAGGGGAACGAGGATCCCTGTCTCGACGACCTCATGACACAAAACAAGATTCAGATCAATCGAGCGCCGGTGTTGACTCTCTGGGCTTCGGTGGTGGCAGAGCGGTTGGGGTTCAAGCACGATGAGGCTTATCACTTGGAAAGGCTCTGGTAGGTCTGAACGCACAAAGCAAGGGCCAGCGGTTGGGGATCTTTAAGCCGAGCCCGAAAGAACTCAAAAGGTGCGGGAACAGAAACGAGGTGAGGAATTTCGGGTGGATCTCCTTGGAAGAGCGTTACCGGCCATGACCACAGAGGAAGGCCTGCGGGCG
>PLZQ01000513.1 GCA_003152225.1 Limisphaerales bacterium
CTAAACAAGTTAACGCATATGGGGGCGACCCCGGGAGGCTTTCCGCATCCATACGGGTGCTTCTCCGTATTCGTTCCAATTGTCTTTTCCAGCACTTAGATGAGACTCAAGGCGTGAACAATTTAGCTTTAGCTTAGAAATGGAAACATGAATAAAACTATGAAGTGCCTTGCTGCTGCCACAATGGGTGTGTCTCTGCTGACCGCCTTATCCTCAAAAGCGACCCCGGTCACCGTTCAGGAACTTTCCGTCGGACCCGACGAGGTCGTGAACATCACAAGCTCGATCTTAGGGACCGCAGATGTTTATGCGGGAATTAACAAACTGCTTGTCAATGGAGTGGCAACGGACGGTTTCTGCATCGACCCTTTCCATTGGAGCGCCACTGGAGTGCAGAATTATGATTCGGAACCTCTGAGTTCAAGCCCGAAACCTCCAGGCGGTCCGATGGGCGCTGCCGAGGCAATGAAAATCGAACAGTTGTGGCAATACGCGTACGCGCCCAGCATGAGCGCCGCACAGGCCGCCGGCTTGCAGATTGCGATATGGGAAGTAATCGGTGCTGGGGCAACCGGTGGGGCGACGTTTACGTTGAACGGAAATGATTACGGGGCCAGCGGACTTTTGACCTGGGTCAACAACAACCCTAATGCCGCCGCCGCGAATCTCCTCGGCTTGACCGGCCCTGGACAGGATTATGTGATACCGAATTCAGGCGGGGGTGGCGGCTCTGTGCCCGACAGCGGCGCAACCCTTTTGCTGTTCGGCGGGACTCTCTGCGGACTGTTCATTCTTCGCCGCCAAGCCTGCATCAGCTAATTGGCAAGCTCCAACCGCCGGTTCACCACGTTCCCGCTAGCTTGCTAGCGGGATTCTTTTTGGGGCAAATCGGGGATTACATCCCCCACTTATGCGCAATCTGGGTTGGGTCCACCGGTAAAATGAAGGAGTTCTGCTTTGCATTCCCAGCTCCCCCACCGGGTGGTGGAATGACAATAAGGTAATTCCACCACCTGGCAATGGCATTGGAGAGGTCCCCTGCGGGAAGGTGCCGGTTGCGGCCTTTCGGTGTCGTGTCCGCATAGGTCGCTTGCCAATTGTAAGGGTCGTACACCTCAAAAAACAAGGCGTCCCCCACTATTCGCCAGCCTTTAACCACCAGGAAGTGCCCGCCGACATAGCTGTAAAACCGGCCAACTCTGTGCTCGCTCGCATCGTCCAGCCCAAGGTCCGCTGTGCTGAGGCACAGAATTACCAGGTTGCCCTGGTTGAGTATCCCCATGAGCTGATTCGTCCCCGTGAACCAACTGGTCGTGTTCGGAACGGAATAGAGATTCAGATAATTAATGACATCGTAGGTGTACCACCACCCGCCGCCCTCCGGGTACTTATTGCGGGCGTCCGTGGCGGTCTTGTCGAAGCTCTGGTTATACCACTTGATTGCCATCGTAACCGAGGAGGGGCCACAATTGGCGTCGGCGTCAACTCCTGTCTCAGCTTGATCGATATACCAATCGTATGGACGATCGGTGTGGATATAGGCGCTCTGCGTCGAACCCAACCCCCAAGTGTTTAGCCATGGCTCTTCGGAATAATAACGCCAGTCGTACCAGAATGTGTGGTTGGTGAACTCCAAAACCCTGAAGAAACCCGTAATCGGCTCCGCCGGAGCCAGAACACTGGCCAGGCTCCCGGTCGCGCTTAGCGGTGGAAGTGTATCGCTCCAGAACCTGCTGCCAACGGTCGGGTTTGACTGAACCTGATAGGCGCAGCCGCTCGTCGTCTGGAACAGCAACTGCATTTGAGAGTTTGTGACGCATCCGCTGACGATTTGCCCGCCATACCCGGCAGCGCTTGCCTGTTGCGCGCAGGCCGCGACACCGGCCAATAATACGGCGCGGATGCAAGGTCTCATACAAAATCACTCCGCCGCCGCCTCTTCCGGGCCAGTCGGTTTGCCCTCGCGCTCGGCGCGAGCGATTCCCAGCTTCTCCATCAGCTCATAGAGTGTCGGCCGGCTGATGCCTATTTCGGCGGCGGCGGGGGCGATCTTGCCGGCGTGCTTGCGCAGGGCCCGGTTAATCACATCACGTTCGGCCGCTTCCCGAGCGTCCTTGAGGTTCAGACTGAGCGCGGCGGCGACCGGGCTTTCCAATTCCAAATCCGCGGCGGTCAAGCGCTTCCCTTCGGCCATGATGACAGCGCGCTTGACCCGGTTTTCGAGCTCGCGGACGTTTCCTGGCCAGGAATGGGCGAGGAGCGATTTGACGGCTTCCAGCCCGAAACCGATCCCTTCTCTGCCATTGGCGGCTGCATTCCGCCGCAGAAACTCCTGAGCCAGTAATCGGACGTCTCCCTCCCGGTCGCGCAAAGGTGGCAGGCTGATGACCACAACCGCCAGCCGATAGTATAGGTCCTCCCGGAATTTGCCGTCGGTGATGGCCTTTTTGAGGTCCACGTTGGTGGCGGCGACCACCCGGGTATCCACCTGGATTTCCTGTCTCCCGCCTACGCGTTCGATGCGCTGTTCTTGCAGGAAACGGAGCAGCTTGACCTGCAACTGCAAGGGGATTTCGCCTATTTCGTCCAGGAAGAGCGTTCCGCCGCTGGCAGATTCGATGCGGCCTTTGCGCTGGACGTGAGCGCCGGTGAACGAGCCTTTTTCATGCCCGAACAGTTCGCTTTCCAGAAGCGTTTCTGGAATGGCGCTGCAGTTGATGGCGACGAACGGACCCTCTTTCCGGGCGCTGCGGCGGTGGATCGCCAGCCCGGCCATCTCCTTGCCGGTGCCGCTTTCCCCCAGGATGAGCACGGGGGCGTTAGTCGTGGCCACCTTGCGAATCGAGTTGAAGACGCGCTGCATTTGAGGGCTGGTGCCGAGCAGACCCTCGAAGGTGTCCGCTTGCATTTGGGCCTGCAGCTCGCGGTAGTCCCGCTCCAGACCGGCGACGTGGAACGTGCGCTTAAGGATCACTTTGAGTTCCTCAACCTCGACCGGTTTGGTGAGGAAATCGTAGGCGCCGGCGCCGATGGCCTGAAGGGCGTTGGTCTTCTCGCCCTGGCCGGAGATGATGATGATCTTGGCGAACCGATCGAGGGCGAGCATTTCGGGCAGAGCCGCCAGGCCTTCTTCCGGGGTGCCCGGATGCGGCGGGAGCCCCAGGTCGAGCAACACGATTGGCGGGCGCTGCTCACTAAAGACGCCGACGGCGCTGGCGCGGTCCTCGGCGAGGGAAATGTCATAATCCTTCGCCAGCGCCCATTTCATCTGGGTGCGAATCTCCTCGTCATCATCAACGATCAGTAGTCTTGGTTTCATCGGAAATGGGGTATGGAGTGGTGGAGTGATGGAGTGGTGGAGTGGTGGAGTGGTGGGGTAATGGAGTGATGGAGTGATGGAGTGATGGAGTATTGGGAGTTAACCGTAGGCAACATTGCTTTCCTTGATGATCAGGCTGTCGATCCAGCCGCCAGTCTCCTGCTTGCGCTCGAGGCTTTCATTTAGGAACTGGAGGTATTCCCGAAGGGAACGACGACAATAGCCCTCAGCAATGTTGCGATGCACGGAATCAGCCGACGCAATAGCCTGCGACCCCACCCGCCTGAGTTCAAACTGAAACGTCTTGAAGACCCGACAGTTCAGGCAGTAATACTCGATCGCATCCTGCCACACCCGCAATTGCTGATACCCGCGATTCTTATTCCGATAAGTCATTTCCATACAGCCCGACAAAAAGCGGAGTGTTGGAGTAGTGGAGTAGTGGAGGGTTGCGTCATTCCATCACTCCATCACTCCATCACTCCAAAACTCCGTTTCGCTCTGCATCACCCCATTCTTTCAGACCGGCAGCAGAATGCGGAAGGCGGTGCCTTTGCCAGGTTCGCTCTCGACTTCGATCCTGCCCCGGTGGGCCTCGACAATCATCTTGGAGTGAAACATTCCAATGCCAATACCCTTTTTCTTGGTGGTTTGAAAAGGCCGAAACAGGGAGTGCTGCATGAAATCGGCGCTCATCCCGCAACCATTGTCGCTGACGCTCAATACCACCCAGCCGTTGCGCTGGCTGGTTTCCACGCGAATTACCCCGCCCGGCCCCAGGGCTTCCCGGGCGTTAAGCACCAGGTTCGTCAGGACCTTCTGAATCTGCGCCGGGTCGAGCCGCACCTTGGGCAGCGGGCGGAGCTCCTTGACAAACTCCACACCGGGGGCTTGCTCCTGGGCTTTGAGAGTGTCGGCGACGAGTTCGTTCAGGTCGCATTCGACCGCCTGGACCGCCAGTTCGTGCCGGAGAACGGTGAGCCGGCTGATCACGTCATTGATGTGAGCGACGGTCTTGGAGATACCGCGCAAGGCGTCTTCCCGGAACTGCGGGTCCTGGTAATGGACCGGCAAATTCTGCAGCATCAACGAGAGGGTGGAGGCGGTATTCTTGAGGTCGTGAACAAAGAAGGCAGACATGGCCTGGAAGGCCTCGAGTTGTTTGGCCTGGGACAGCCGTTGGGACAACTGGATGTTCAGGAGGCCGGCGGCGGCCTGGTCGCTGACGGATTTGAGGAGGTCCAGGTCCTGCACCGAAAACGGCACGCCGCCCACCCGGTCTCCGAGGGTCAGGATGCCCAGCAGCTCGCCGCCGGCGATCATCGGCACGCAAACGCGATTGCCGCCCTTGTGAAACTCCTCCGGATGAGAGAGCCGGAGGGGGGCCGCCCAGGGTTCTCGGGAGGAGTCAATGTCCACCGGGTCGGGATGCGCGCTCAAGGCGGCAATGACTTCCGCGGCGGCGGCGGGCTCGAGCGTGAGATGCCCGGCCTTGGCCTGGGAGAGGGAGCTCGAGGCGGCAAACACCAGTCTCTCTTTTCTTTCATCCACCAGCCAGATAGTGACCGAGAGGGCCTGGAAAATGTCCGAGATGAGCTTGACGACGGCGCTGCACAGCTCGCTTTGCTCGACGCAGCGGGCGGTGCCTTCGGTGAACGTCCGCCAAACGGTGCGATAGTCATAAATCGGCCTTTGTAAATGGCGGCTGACGAAGCGTTTGGTGTACAGGCGCACGCGGTCCGAGAGCAGCAGGATGGTTAGCAAGACGAGCGCAACCAGGACAAAAAAGGCTTTGAGCGGGAAAGCGGCATCTCCGCCGAGGAAGGTGACCACCTTGGCAAACACCCCAACAATCAGGAGATAGGCGCCGGCCAGGAGGACGGTGAAGGAGTGATGCAGCAAGGAGTGGGAAGGGTAGATGCTGACCTCGAAATGGCCGGCGCGGAAGAGGGAGCGCGTCATCAAGAGGCAGGCGACGAACAGCGCGCCGGAATTGACCCCTTGCTGCGAGAGCTGCCCCCCGTGAAAGAGGAGGGCCTGGCTGCTGGTGTAAGCGCGGGCGACGAATAGCACGCCCAGGCCCATAATCATGAATTTAATGCGCCAGCGCATGGTGCCGACGGAAGCGCGGAAGGTTCGCTCCAGGTTCATGAGGACAAACACGGCGCTAAGCAAAAGCATCAGGTGGAGCCCGGTTCCGGCGAAGCCCAACCGAAGCACCAGATGCTCCGTCCCGGACAGCTTCCCGACCGCGATGATGATTTGGTCCTGGAAAGTAAGGGCCAGGATGACGGGGGCGATAAAGGCGGCGGCTACCACAAGCCGCCATCGGGCCAGGAATTCCCGGTAGTTGCCCCGGGCAAAGGTGAGGCTGAAGAAGAGCCAAAAGCCGGGCAAGAATGACATCGCCACCATGCCCAAGAACTGCCAGTGGGCAGCGGTGTCGAGAACCACTGCATCGGCAGACAGCCCGAAGAAAAGACTTTCCCCCGCCAGGGCAGTCATGCCCGCGGCGAAGGCCCAGTGGACAATGGAACGGCGCTCGTACCAAGCGACGGCAGAGGCCAAGCCACCTGCGCAGAGGCATGCGGCAAAGGCAAGAATGCTGGCGGGGCTCATGGGCTCTTGCAGTTCATGGTTGCACTCACGGCTGCCAGCAAATCACAACCGAGCAGATGGCACAAACAGAATTGTTCGTGGAAGCGCACCCCGCTTCCGTTTCCATTGGTTCTCGGCGGCATTGCCGTTGGTGGAGTCACTCCTGACGACATCGCCATGCTGAGCCTCCCGCCCGCGACACGGGTGTTTGTGCCACAAGGCAACCGATGACTCCGGTGAAGGCCGCGCCCATGCTCAGCGAGCAAGAGAGCAGAATCTAAAGCCCCCTCACGCAACCAAGACAGAAGGCGTCCCTCGATCCGATTCGACCGCTGCGGTCGCTTCCCTCTTGGCGCTGTCAGCTTACTGACCTGGGGGCAGGACGGTACGGAACCCCAAGGAGTTGTACGCGCCGTCCGGCGTTGTGTGGTAGCGGCCCGTCAACCGGCAGAGGAACGCGCCGCTTCCCCAACCGCCGCCGCGATACAGGCGTTCCGAACCCGAAGCAGGACCACGCGGGTCGGTCTGCGAATCACTGCTGTAACTTCCATACCAATCCCAACACCATTCCCACACGTTTCCGGCCATGTCATACAACCCATACCCGTTCGCCATAAAGCTCCCCACCGGACTGGTGTAGGGATAAACTCCGTCGTTGAAAGTTGGATCATAGCCAGCCGTTGGGTTCACGTCGTAGGGGTAACCTATCCCCGGATAAGCGTAGTAGTTCGCCTGACCCCAGGAAATGGTGTTACCCCACGGAAACCGCTGCCCGTTCACCCCGCCTCGCGCCGCTTTTTCCCACTCCGCTTCGGTCGGCAGACGGTACTTCTTGCCGGTCTTGCGACTCAGCCAGTTACAATAGGCCGTGGCCGCGTCCCAATTCACTCCCAGCAGCGGATAGCTGTCGCTGTCCGGCGTACCGCCGCCGTGATTGCGCGCGTCGTTCCAATACGGACTCTGGTCCTTCGGCACAACCGTGCCCCCCGGCCAGAACGTAGGGTCCTGATACCCGGGATCGTCGAAGAACGTTTTCCATTCGCCGTTGGTCATTTCGTATTTGGCGATATAGAAGGCATCGAGTTCCACCACATGGACCGGACGCTCGCGCGCCTCGCCGTCGCCGAAGTTGTCGCCCATCTTGAACGCACCTGCGGGCACGAGCACGTAGTCGCCATGCCCGTCATTCACCACGTTGTTGGCAGAGGGCGCGCCCGTCCAAGCGAACTCGGCGGTGAACAAGCCACAGGCCACGGCGGCCGACATCACGGCCACGGTCCGCATCACGTCCTTCGTCATTTCCTGCCTCCCGGTAGAAACCCGCCCTGCTTGAGGAAGTGTTCGAGGCGCGGCATCCAGTCGGAGAAGGTGCCGCTGCCGAAACCGTCGCCGAAGCCGTGGTGCCCTTTCTGATAAATGTGAATCTCGGCGGTCGCTCCTGCCCGCGTCAGGTCCATGAACAACTGCGCGGAGCCGATGGCATTGCCGCTATCGCCGGCGGCGCAGAGAAGAAAGGTCGGCGGGAAGTCCTTCAGCGATTCTCCCGCCGTCTTCCGTCCGGGACCGTAGACCAAACCCAGATAATCGGGCCGGGAACTGAAGCGATCGATCGGGTCGGCGGCATTAACATCTCCAGGACCCGACGCCGCCGCCACCGAACGTGCCAAGCTCGATCCTGCCGAGAATCCGATAAATCCGACCCGATTGGGATCCAGTTTCCATTCAGCGGCGCGCGACCGCACCAGTTGGATCGCACGCTTGCCGTCGAGCACGCGGGCTTCGTCTTTATAGCGGGGCGAGAGACGGTAGGTAAGCACGAAGGCGGCGACGCCCCAGTCGTTGTAGCGTTCTGCAATGGTCATGCCCTCGGCCCCATACATCAACATGATGTTTCCTCCGCCGGGAGCCACCACCACTGCGCCGCCGTTGCGCTTGTTCTCCGGCGGCATAAACACCGTGACAAACGGCGCATCGAGCGGTCCTTTGCCGGCCGCGAACGGGATCTTGCCGTCGGCCCAAAGAGGAATGTTGTAGTTGGCGGCGGGTTGCTCGCCGGATCCGTTCTTGACAGCCGCCGGCGCTTGCAGAAGCCAGCCGCAAGCCAGCATCGCGGTAAAGAT
>PLZQ01000537.1:0-48332 GCA_003152225.1 Limisphaerales bacterium
GCCGCAAGCGCCCTCGAACCCTGCGGCCAGCTCGAATTCCAATCTGCGGGTTGACCCCTTTCCTAGGCAGGAAGCGCGAGCTTCCGGTGCGCTGCCGGCGCTAGAGGCTACAGGCGTGGCGGCGTTTGCAGTCGGGGGACAGGGGGGCGGGCGGCGGGGCCATTTGCAGCCTCCTTAAGGACCAGTGGGCGCGCCTGCGCCAAAACATCAGCCCCCGAGCGCGCTAATCCTGTCAAAAGGCTATTCTTCGCATTGGTCAGATTGAGAGCTGGCGCAAGTCACTGAGGGCCTGGCGCCAGGAACGCAGCCAACGTCCGTCGTTTCTCCTTTCCTGTAACAGCACATCGGCATCTTCCATCTGCTCCCAGCGCTTTTCTGCCTCCCGCAGCCAACCGGTCAAAAGGGCATCGTTCCCTGGCTCTGACAGGCGTTTCTCCACGGCAGCAAACCACGCCAGGTACTGCCGCCAGCTCAATCCCAGCCAGGGTTTGCCGGGTTCGTTGGCAAACTGCTCCAGAATCTGGGTGGCGAAAATATTGTTGGATTCGCCCAGCCCAATGAAATCGCTCAGTCCCCTCTGGCGGAGTCGAGCGATATCGGCGTCCCGCAAGAAGGCCACTAGTCCGTGCTCGAACCAATAGGGGAGTTGTCCGCCCCCACCCTCTTCCGCCTCATCGAAGCGGCTGCGCGTGAAGCGGCGGAGATTGAAGTATTTCCCGGACGCGCAGTCAGAGGCACCTGCCACTTTCATCAGCATCATTTCCGAAGCGCAGTGAGATACCAAGGTCTTGCATCCGCTCTTTTCGAGAGCAGAAACCAAGACCATGAGTGAGAGCAAGTTTGCAGCATCAGCCAGTTCACGGCGAGGTTCCGTCTCGGCTTCTACGACAATGTAGCTTGATTTGGGACTGTGGCCCGTCACGATGGAGGCGATCCGGAGCGCATCGCCAGGTTCAGCCAGGTCTTTCAGGGTGACACAGATCGTCATCACCGGCCGAATTGCAGTTCCAACCAACTCTGCGGCCAACATGGAATGGTTTTGCGCACAACGGGTGTAGTACTCGGGGGTGGACTTCTTGGGCAGGACTGCCGGTGAACAGATGGCGTCCACCTCCAGGAGGCTGGCTTCCGCCGCCAGTTTTTTTATCAGCCGGCGCCACCAACCGTCAGAGCCGAGGTCGGCGGTGTCCAAATCCTTGGGAAAATAGGCGTGGGTGGGTAGTTGACCACGGTCGGTCTGCGGACAATACAGTTGGGGGTCCAGCGCAATGTCAAACTTGCCGGCCTGCCGGAACCTGGCCACATCCCTGCCCAACTCGGCAAAGGACCTGTTGACAGGGCTTAGGACGAGACCGGTGAACCCTTGGAGGCCGTCCACGCCGACCAGGTTCTCCGAGTCATGACCCATCTGGAGGTATGCGGACATAGTGCGAAGGGGCTAGGATTTCAACGCAGCGAGTGCCAAATCAAGTTCCGAGAAACGCTGCACAGGCCACGGGCTAACCATTTTGGTGACAGCCATCAGGCCCAGGTCATTCATGGCCTGCTGGAATTCCTGTGTCGGGCCTCTCCGCTCCAAGGCCGCATGTATGGCGGTGCCTGGGCTCGCCGAATCGGTCTGGTACGGATGTTGGTTGGTCAGAAGGTGACCCGCGACAACCCCGATGGAGAACTGGTCGCTGCGCCAGTCTATCAGCGCCTTTTCGTTGTTAAGCTGTTCCGGCGAGGCGTAAAAGGGCGTGCCTGGGCCTCTCGGCAGCCATGTTGCCGTAAGCGAGGTTTGGCTGAGGTCCCGCACCAGTCCAAAGTCAACGAGAACGGGGTCGGAGGAACCCTTCCGGAACATGACATTGGCCGGTTTGATGTCCCGGTGGACGAGCTGCAGCGGGTGCAAGTCGCTCACGGCCAGCAGGAGGCCGATGCTCAGTTCGACTACTTCCGGCTTGGTCATCGGGGAGAGCTTCAAGCGGTCCTCAAGGGAACCGCCGTCAAAGAACTCCTCTAGAACGATATCGAATATGCGACGGTCGGCTGCCTTAAATATATGGGTGCCCAGCACCTTGGCGATGCGCGGCGAGTCGCAGCGTTGGAGCGAATTAATCTCACGCTCGGTCCGAACAAAGTCTATCTTCGCGCGGTCAACGAGCTTGAGCGCGATAGCTTTGTGGTCCTTCCCTTGGACATGATAAGTCTCTTTGAACGCGTCCTTGCCGCAAAACACCGGAGTGGCCAATCCAAGTTCCTTCGCGACGGCTTCTGCAACCTCCATCAGCTCAGGCAGCGCGCTCATTTCCGCTAGCCGGTTCTCGAAGTAAAGCCTGAGAGGGCGGCCTTGGTCAGCCAGGGAAGCAAGGGGGTATTTCGCCGAGGAGGGATGGCAAGTTTCGCCCCGTGATGGCTCAAAACGATCAAACCAACGCCGTGGCGCTCGAATTCATGCCTTCCCCTCAAGGCCGCCTTTGCAGTAAGCTCCGGCAGCGCGACGTAGCAGTAGTGGGCAAAACAAGTGTTCCGCCAGGCCTGCTGAAGTGCATCCCGCCACTTGAGGAGTTTCGCTTCGAACGCGTGAAGAGAATTCTGGTGGCCTAGCCCCACCAGGTCCGTGCGGCCTGATCGGTAATCGAACTCGTACGTGACTTCTCGGCAGCGCACCGGTCCCACCCGGCTGGTCAGGAATGCGGAGAGGGCGTTGACCATGCTCTGCTCGTTGGGGTAACGCACAGATTGTCCGGCAGACCTGCTCTTGACTGATTTCGCGACCACGTTTGTTGGTCGGCAGCCTAGTCGCCCCGAGCAGGACAATCAACCCCTTTTTGGGCTTGGCGAATTTGTTACACGGGCGCCGTGTGGCGAAGGGATAGACAAGGGGTGGGACGGAGGGGGGGCGGTCCAAAGACCAAACGCTAAAGGCTGAAGTCCGGCGCCGTCAGGACATAGGTAACACTTGTGGGTCAGGACACGCGGAATCTGCGTCCATCTGTGTTAGCGGGTCTGGAGGCAACGGGCCATTATTTCGCGACGTACAGGACCGAATCGACGAGCTTGCCGATGTCTTGAAGGCCGGAAATGGCGTGGAAGCCTCTGCGGGCAGAGTCGCGGACGAAGAACTGGGGGCCAAAAAGGGAATGCAGAAGGCAGAATGAAGAATACAGAATGGGGGTCCGGAATGGGGATGGGGGGCGGTGGGGGGGAATGAAGAAGGGAGAATGATGAATGCAGAAGAGGGGCAGGATTGGCGATTGCCAAGGAAGATTCGTTACCTTTTCGGGCTTTCCATTCATATATCGTTAGAGACGATATGAGCGACGACAGGCCGCGGGTGCGAGCGCCTGCCTTTCCAATCATGAAAGAAACTGCCAAACACATGCTGAAGCCGTTGCTGCCCCTGCTGGGCTTGGTCCTGGTCGTCACTGCGGCCAGCGGTCGAGCGCGCGCCGCCGAATCCTCCCAGCGCCCGCCACCCTGCATCAACGCCTGCTTCACGGGCCGGTGTCGGTTCTCACTTTTGATACTTTCCAGCACGCATCGGCTCAGACGAACCCGACTGCGACCCGTGAACAATTATGCCTCGAACGAGTGCAGTTGCTTTAGAGTAGCCTCCCGTCGGCTGCCGACCGGCGCACAGGCATCCTGCGCCGCTCACACTTCGCGCACGAGTTGGGAGAGGGGGACGCGCAGGATTTTGGAGATTCTCCAGAGGGCTTCCTTCGAGCCGGCCTTGGTGCCATGCTCGACCTCGCTGATGTAAACGGCGTGCAAGTCCGCGGCCATCTCTCCCTTAATCGCCATCCACGCCGGCGGCGCCGAGGCCGAGGAGGCGGAACTCGTGGCCGTCGCTGCCGGGGTTCTTCTCCTCGAGTAGTTCGATGCGCACGCGGTGTGTACCGGGCTTGAGGTCCTGGGCCAGCACTTGCGTGGACCGGTAACCGCTCCACGTCTGGTCGAACCACGCGTCGCGCATGACCGGCGGAGCCTCGTCCGCCTGCATCCTCGCTTTGCCCATAGGCCCCTTGACGATGAAGTGCATCGAATGGATGGCGCGGCCAGTGATTTCAAATTCGAGCACGCTGCCGGGTTTGTCGCTGCGCCAGCTCTGGGTAGGAGCGTCGAACGCCCAGCCCTCGTTCTTGCGCGGCTTCAGGCCGGCGGCCTCGTGCAGTGACACATGCTCGTACCGGTCGGTGAATAGGACCGGCGGGAGCGGCTTGACGGCCCCTGGTTCCTGCGATGCGTGCTCCAGCAGGCTCGTCACAAAGCCCGCGGCGCATTCATGGCCGAGGTTGTTGGGATGCACCGCGTCAGCCATGACGGCTTCCCATTTGAGCCGCCCGGCCTTGATTTCGGGCCACAGCCCATCCCGGAAGCTGACCATGGGCAGGCCGTAATGCGTGCCGACCTTGCGGTGCCATTCCTGCGCATTGTTGCCGCCCTGGGACATCATGAACAACAATACCACCGCCGGCTGATTCGGCTGCTTCAAGATCTGCCGGGCGAGCCCCTCCAGTGTTTCCGCCGAGTCCTTCGTGTTGGGGTCGTTGACGGCATACTCGACGATGACGAAGTCCGGCCGATGGATCAGCAGGTCGCGCTTGGCCCGGAAGGCGCCGTAGTCGGACCCGGTGGCGCCGATTCCGGCGTTAACGAACTTGATTTCCGCCTTTGGGAACGCCTGCCGCCACCAGGCGGCCACCCGGCTGCCGTAGCTGTTGGTCGGCGCGCTGGCCATCGCGCCGGCTGTGATGGAGCCGCCGATGACGGCGACGGTCAGCGGCTCGCCGCGGCGCGCCCGGGCAAACACCTGTTGAATCCGCGCGGTGTCGCCGGTGGCCAGTAGCGCGGGGCGGCTTAACGCGGCAATATCCACCGTCTCGGCAGGGTTGCTGCAAATCCCCGCCAGCAGCAGTGCCAGCGCGACGTAAGTGACGAGGAAACTGTTTTTCATGTGCTAGTGAAAGGGTCACCCGGAATGCTGATTATGGCCATACCTACATTTTGGGATTGTTGCTTTCATAGAACTGCTCCAGTCGCCTTGTATCCTGTGGGCCATGGGCGGCCAGCCTGACCTCAGATCGCCAATCGGCAGGCACGGTTTGGCAGGGTTTTCCTGGACCATTTTACATTCCACCCATGCTGGTGCCAATATCAGATGCCCGGATGAAATACCAGAGTGGGCGGTGGTTTCAAGTGCGTCTGATCGAATTTCCTGGAACTGGCCAGGATACCCGGCGCCGACACGGCGGATCCCTATCGGGTACCTGGCGTATCTCCGGCGTACAACTGGCGAACAGCTATCCAGTGCCTATACGTTACCTAGTGGTTCCCTATACAACACCTAATGAGTACCTATCCAACACCTAGTGAACACGCGGCGAATGCGTGAAAATCACGCATCGCTGAGGGGCGCTGGACAGCGGAGGCCGACGGCGGATTCCAACATCCAACATCNNCCGGGCAAAGCCACCCAAAGCCACATCAATGCGACATCAAAGCGTGTTGATAGCCAACTGATTGCGACCCGAAAGCCACCCCAAAGCCACCCCAAAGCCACCCCAAGGCTCCCACAAAGCCACCCTAAAGCCATATCAAAGGGCCTCGTCCCTGAGACTTCGGCACTTCGGCGGGCATGAAACGGCTCGCGCCCCGACATGGCCGGCTTCATGGATCAGCCCGGGGTGCCGCTATCGGGGCGAACTGTCCTGTTGGCTAATTGCGCATGGCATGGCAGTATATTGAATGACCGATTCAGGAAAGCAGTCTGATTAAGCGAGCATGACGATCTTCATCCAGTGGTGTCTGGGGGCCAAGTCCGCGGTTCCGCGCAATGCCGGGCGAATTGCGTCGAACGGCGCTACTCGGGGCGCAGTTCCAGGCGCGTGGGGCGGCGCGCCGCAGTTCCTGGCCGCGTTGTGGCTGACGGTTGTCCTGTTCATGGCTTTCCCCGTCCAGGCCGCTAATAGCCTGAACTGGGAGACTAACCGGAATCGTGTGAGCGCCGACATCAAGGCCGGCAAGCTGCTGCCGCTCCTCGAGCAAGTCGCCTCGATCACCGGCTGGCACGTTTTTCTCGAGCCGGATACCACTGCCACCATTTCAGCCAAGTTCGACCGTCTGCCGCCGGGCGAGGCGCTGCATTTGCTGCTGCGCGATCTGAACTTCGCCCTGGTGCCCGTCACTAATGCCAGCTCCAAGCTCTTTGTCTTCCGCTCCAACATGCAGAATGCGACGCAGTCCGTGCGTCCCGCCAACCCCTCGGGGGCCGACTCCAAGGGCAAACTGATCCCCAATGAACTCATCGTCCGGCTCAAACCCGGCGCGAAGATTGACGAGTTGGCCAAGCTGCTCGGTGCCAAGGTCACGGGTCGCATCGACAGCCTCAACGCGTATCGCCTCGAGTTCGAGGACGCGGCTGTCGCGGACGCCGCCCGCAAGCAGCTCACCGACAATCCGGATGTCGCCGCCGTGGACAGCAATTATTCCATCGACCGGCCGGCGACTCCCGCCGGGGCGCAGGGCTCGAATCTGCCGCCGCCGGCGCAGTTGCAGCTTAAAGATCCTCCGGCGACCGGGCGCCTCATCGTCGGCCTCGTTGATACCGCTATGCAGCCGCTGGGCAACGGGCTCGACAGCTTCCTGCTCAAGCAGATCTCATTGGCCGGCGATGCCCAGCTCGATCCCAACTCTCCTGCCCACGGTCCCTCGATGGCGGAAACCATTTTGCGCAGCCTCGCCGCTATGACCAAGGGCAGCTCCTCCGTGCAGATTCTCCCCGTTGATGTCTATGGTCCCAACACCAGCACCAGCACCTTTGATGTCGCCAACGGGATTACCGCCGCCTACAACAACGGTGCCAAAATTATCAACCTCAGCCTTGGCAGCGACGGCGACAGCCCGTTCCTGCGCGACGTCATCCAACAGGTCAGCGCCAAGAACGTGGTCCTCATCGGCGCCGCCGGCAACACGCCGGTCACCACGGCGTTTTACCCGGCGGCCTATCCCGAGGTGATGGCGGTGACGGCGATTGACCAGGGCCAGCTCGCCAGCTACGCCAACCGCGGCAGCTTCGTTTCCCTCGGCGCGCCCGGCACCAGCGTCATCTACTTCAATAACCAGCCCTGGTATGTGCAGGGCACCTCCGCTTCGGCTGCTTTCATCAGTGGCATCGCCGCCGGCTACATGGATACCACGCACAATAGCGTGAGCCAGATGCAGGCGTTCCTGCGCAGCAACTTCGGTGTAAAGCTCGTTCCCGCCAACTGAACCGGCCCCGCAGTCCTAAAAGCCACTTGCGCGGGTCTCGCGACGGCTTACTCTGTCACTGTGAGTTGGTTCACTGACCGACATTGTTTCCTGCTGGCCGTAGTCGTTTACGGGGTCAGCATGATTTACTCTATCTTCCTTTGGCGAAACGGATTTCGCCGCGACAATCACGTTACTTACCTGCTGTTGCTGTTCGGCTTCGGCCTCCACAGCGGGGCGATGCTGCTGCGCGGCTTTCGCCTGAATCATTGCCCGGTGAGCAATCTCTACGAGGCGACCATCTTCGCCATGTGGACCATCGTGGCGATGTATCTGGTGGCCGGGTTATGGTCGCGGCTGCGGTTCTTGGGCGCCTTTGCGTCCCCGGTGCTCTTTGCGATGGGCGTCTTTGCATTGATGCCCAGTCTCGATGCGGCGCACGGCATCCGGCCCGAACTCCCGGTGTTCTGGACCAGCCTGCACGCTGCGCTGATGTCCCTCTCCTACGGCGCTTTCGGGCTCGGCTCCGTGGCCGCCTTGATGTATCTCACTCAGGAGCGCAACCTGAAGTTTCACAAGCTGCAGGCCGTCTTTTCGCTCATGCCTCCCATCCAACGGCTCGAAGCGGCGGTGGGGCGGCTGCTGCTCGCCGGCTTCATCCTGCTCACGATCGGGCTGTCGCTGGGCGTGGTGGACCTGGCCCACATCAACAATCCCCACTCCTATCGCGGCGACCCAAAGATCGTCTGGTCCATCGTGGTCTGGCTGCTCTACCTGGGCCTGGTGATCATGCGCTGGAGATTCGCCCAGGGCGGGCGCCGCTTTGCCCTGAGCGCCGTGGGCAGCTTCATCTTCGTGCTGCTTACGTTTTGGGGCACCAACGTCCTCTCCCCGCTGCACAACCCTTGACCGGGAGCTAGCATGCTGGTCGTCCTCGGTCTGAGCCATCGTTCCTCGCCCGTCTCGGTGCGGGAGCGGTTCGCCTTTCCCGAGGCCCGCGTCCCAAGCGCGCTCCAGTCGCTTCGCGACTCGGGCGTCGCCGACGAAGCGGTTATTCTGTCCACCTGCAATCGCGTCGAGATTTACGCCGTCACGCAATTCGAGCCGCCCAAGGCGTTTGCCGCGCTACGCGAGTTCCTGATCAACTGCCACGACTATCGCGAGCCCCTGACGGACGAGATTTATGCCTGGGGCGAGCCGCAAAGCGTGCATCATCTCTTCAAGGTCGCTTCCGGGCTGGACTCGATGGTCTTGGGGGAGACGGAAATCCTCGGTCAGCTCAAGAAGGCCTACGACCTCGCCCTCCAGAACGGCCATACCGGCGGCCGGCTGAACAAGGCCTTCCAGCGCGCGTTTAACGTCGCCAAGCACATCCGCACCGAAACCAACATCCAACGAGGCAGCGTCTCCGTGGGCTCGGTGGCGGTGGAATTGGCGGAGAAGATCTTCAGTCGGCTGAGGGACCGCGACGTAATGGTCATCGGCGCGGGCGACACCAGCGAGAAGACCGCCCGCGCGCTGCTCTCACGCGGCGCGCGCAGCATCCTCGTGACGAATCGCTCGCCGGACAAGGCCGTCGCGCTGGCGAATGAATTTGGCGGCCGTGCCGTCCCGTTCGAGAATTGGGCCGCTGAATTCGCGAATATCGATATCGTCGTCAGCAGCACCTCCGCGCCGCACTATATTCTCGACCGCGCCAAACTTGAGCCCCTGATGAAGTTGCGGCGCAACCGCCCGCTGCTGCTGATCGACATCGCTGTGCCACGCGACATCGAGCCCGAGGTGAACTTCCTGGAAAACGTTTACCTCTACAACATCGACGACTTGCAAGCCATCGCTAACGATTATCTTAAACAGCGTCAGCAGGAAGTCCTCCGCTGCGAGCAGATCATTCGCGAGAAGGCCGAGGCGGTGCTGGGTCACCCGGGCCGGCGGGAGTCTGGCGGGGGTGTGCAGCCGGCGTTCGGGCACGAGTGAAGTGTGAAACGTGATGCGTGATGCGTGAAGGAAAGACTATGAGACTAATGCAGTTTGACCGGATACATGAACCCGCTGCCAATATGATATGCAAGATTTGAGTCCAGCCTAACGCGCCTCCCGTTTCACGCATCACGCATCACGTTTCACCCATGCCCCCCATTATCATCGCAACCCGCGGCAGTGCCCTGGCGCTCGCGCAGGCCAACCAGGTCCTGGCCCAGTGCCGCGTCGCCTTCCCGGACCTGGCCTTCGAGTTGAAGCTCATCAAGACCACCGGTGACAAGCTGCAGACCGCTTCTCTGGCGCAGGAAGGCGCGGCTTTGCTCAAGGGCCTGTTTACGAAGGAGCTCGAAGTCGCCCTGCTCAAGCAGCGAGCCGACCTCGCCGTGCACAGCCTGAAAGATTTGCCCACCGAATTGCCGACCGGCCTTATGCTCGGCGCCGTCGGCAAGCGCGCCGACGTGCGCGACGTTCTGATTTACCGGGACGCGAGTTACCAGGGCGCTGGCCCATCGGCCCGGCGCGGGTTCCAGCCTGGGCTGGCCGTGAAAGACTTGCCCGCGAGCGCGGTGGTCGCCACCAGCAGCACCCGCCGGAAGGCGCAGTTGCTAACGCTGAATCCCGGCCTCAAAGTCCCCGACATTCGCGGCAACGTCGCGACCCGAATGCAGAAGATCGCCGAGCGAGCCGAGTTGGATGCGACGGTGCTGGCCCTCGCGGGACTGACCCGCCTCAACTTCCACATCACGCCTGCGGGCCGCCTCGAAGGCGACGCGGTGCCGGAAGGGCTGCTGGCGACAATTCTCGACACGAATGTGATGTTGCCCTGCGTGGGGCAGGGCGCCGTCGGGATCGAAGTTCGCGAGGGCGACGCGCGCCTGGCCGCTATTTGCGAGCGGCTCAATCATTTCGACACCCGGCAATGCGTCACTGCGGAGCGCGCCTTTCTCGCTGGGATGGGCGGCGGCTGCCAAAGCCCGGTAGCGGCCTATGCGGAGGTTGCCGGGGGCCAGCTCCAGATGCGCGCGCTTTCGTTCGCCAGTGGCCCTGTGCGCCGTGCCCAGGCTAAACGCCCCCTCAACGAAGCCGCCGAACTCGGCCAGCAACTGGCCGCGGAGTTGAAAGGCTAGCCCACACATACCCTCGTGCACCCGAGGGCCGATCCATCCCCTCGCGAAGCGTTCAAAGGGAGGGGGCAACTTGCCCACCCCTTTGGCCTGCAGTCCGACACACCCGGCGAACGCCAGTCGCTTCAGTGCTGGAACACCGAAGGTCTCGTTCGTCTCATCCAGTCCATCCCCAGCCTCAAGGTCGTTGCTGGATTGCAGCGCTCGGTTTTCCCGCCTACAGTATCGGGAACGATGAAGCTAAGAGGCACGGTTTATTTAGTCGGCGCCGGACCGGGCGACGCCGGGTTACTCACGCTGCGCGGAGCGGAACTGCTCGCTCGCGCGGACGCGGTGATCTATGACGCACTGGTCAATCCGGAGGTTCTGCACCTGGCGCCGAAGTCCGCCGAGTTCATCAGTAACGCCAAAGGCCCTGCCGAACTAAGCCAATTGCTCATCACCCGGGCACGCGCCGGCAAAACCGTGGTGCGGCTGATCGGCGGTGACCCCTATTTCTTCGGCGGCGGGGGTGAGGAAGCGGAGCGGCTGGCCGACGCCGGCGTGGCGTTTGAGGTCATNNCTTACGCTGCTCGCCGGCGACGAGAACGCGCCGGCAGCGGATTGGGCGCAAGTCGCAAAGAGCCCGGGCACCAAAGTCGTCATGCTGGGCGCGGACCGCATTGGACAAATCTCCGATACGCTCATCGGCCACGGGTTGGCGGCGGATACCCCGGTGGCGCTGGTCTCCGGCGGCGCAACCGGCCGCTCGCAATCCATCCAGGGCACGCTGGCCACTATCGCCGGCGTCGCCGCCCAAGCCAAGATCCGCTGGCCGGCCATGGCCGTCATCGGCAACGTGGTGAAACTGCGGACCAAGCTGAATTGGTTCGAGCGGCGGCCGCTCTTCGGGCAGCGCATCGTGGTCACCCGCGCCCGCGAGCAGGCGGGTCAGCTTTCCGACCGGTTGCGGGAGCACGGCGCGGAGGTGCTGGAAGTCCCCACGATCAAGCTCGAACCGCCCAGCCAGCGCCAGAACCTCGTGGATGCGCTGCTGGAGCTGAACAGCTACGACTGGCTCGTGTTCACCAGCCCGAACGGGGTCAGCAAGTTCTTCGAGTATTTCTTTAAGCGTTTCCATGACATGCGCGACCTCGGCGGCGCGCGCATTGCCGCGGTCGGTCCGGCCACGGCGAAGAAGCTCAAGGAGCTGCACCTGCAGGTGGACCTGATGCCCGACGAGGCGCTGGGCTCGGCCGTAGCCGGCGCCTTCGCCGAATTCGAGAGCATAGAGAACCTGAAGATCTGTCTATTGCGCGCGGAAGTGGCCAACCGGGAATTGCCCGAGGCCCTGGAGGCCCTGGGCGCCATCGTGGATGATGTCGCCTGTTATCAAACCGTGCCCGAGACTGAAGACGCGACCGGCGCGTCCGCCCTCCTGCTGGAAAGCGGGGCGGATTGGGTGGCGTTTACCAGCGGCTCAACCGTGGAGCACTTTCACGCGCGGTTCGATCTCCCGGCCTTGCTGAACAAGTTTCCGCAAATCAGGACTGCCACCATCGGACCCGAGACCTCCAAAGCCCTGGCAGCGCTGGGATTGAACCCGGCCCTCGAAGCGAAACAGCACACCATCGATGGACTGGTCGCGGCCCTGCTCGCCGCACCGCACGCCGTGCCCTCCGCCTGAACCGGGGTGGGGACGCCCCCTTCATGAATTGGCCTCGCGTAAGAGCGGGTTAGCCAAGAAAGCCAAGAAAGGCTCTTGCCTTATTGGCCTATTTCTGCCACATTCTTCTTAGGAAGGAAGAATAGGAGCATTTTGAGGCCGCGGCGGAAGGTTTGGGCATCTGCATTATTGGGGATCGCCATTAGTGGACTGGGATGGCGATGTCAAAGAAGGAAAACGTACCGCGTTGTAGTCTTGGCCCATCATGAGAATTCCCCGGCCGTCGGTTCAGGACTCGAGTGCTTGCTTCGCAAGGGCGTATGAACTCCGTTATCTGCAGGTGCTGTGGTGAGCCGATGCCCGAAGCAGGGAGCGCCCTGTCGCGCAACCCGAACATCTGCGCCTCCTGCTCCAGCATGGCCGACGGCATGGACGAACCCCCCGCAACTGAGAATGCCAGCCTTGCTCCCAGCCAGGAATCGGTGGCCGGAGGAAGAAGAACTACCGACCGGGATCGGCGGTAGGACCCGGCGGCGAAATCCGCCGCTCATCACCCCCTGAACTAACCTCCCACCTGCATCAGGCGGCAGGCTCCTCGGGCTCGGGCGTGATCCCGCTGATTGAGAAACTCTTCCACAGTGTGTACAGCGGTCCCAGCCACTTCACCGCTGCGGCCACTCGGCTGAACCAGGAAGCCGGACGGCGGGAGCCCCTCGCCAGCAGGAAACCCACGAGCGGGGCCAGCAGTGTCAGCAGCGGCCCGAGTTTGCGCGGCCAGCGCGTGGCCTCGTTCACCCAAGCGACAGCGGAACGCAGGTTCTGTAATTCAGCCTGGACGGCGAGACGATTCAATCCGCTCTCCGCCACGAGCGTCTGCTTCTCCAGGGCCAGTTTATCTAGTTCTTTTCGTCCAAACACGTTTTGTCCTTCTTGAGCTCGGCCAAGGTGGCGGAAAACGGTTCCCACTTCATTAACCGGCTGCGCAAACGCCAGAACGCGAGGATGGTCGCCGCCAGATACACCAGCATCAGCGCAACGACCAGACCGAGACGATCCGCCTGTATGCAGACGACCACAATCGTAATTGTAGCCGTCATCAGGGTCATCAAAGCCAGGATCAGGGCAACCCCCGCCAGCAGCAGCGCATTAAAGAACTGCCAGCGCTCCTCCTGGCATTCGACGAGGAATAGCTCCAGCCGGTTCTGCGCAATGGCAAGCACCGTCTTCAGCAGCCGCCCCAGCGACGCGAAGATTCCCGGCGTGCTCTCCCCTGGCTCTTCCATAAGCCTTTACTTGCGGATCACCAGCAAGCCCACCAGCAGCCCGACGCCAAAGGCAATGCCAATTGATTCGTAGGGATGCTCGCGAATTGTGCGATCCGTGGTCTTGGCCGCAGCGACGGTCTTTTCTTCCAGCCGGTGGCATGTGGCTTTGGCCGACTCGAGCGCCGCCGTTAGCCGGCTGCGCATTTCGGCAATTTTGTCCCCAGCCTGCCCGGCCGTGGCCTTTATTAGTTCTTCCGCATCGCGAATGACTGCCTTGAGGTCGCTCGCCAGTCTTTGGTTGGCTTGTTCTGTCGTCATCATCTTCCCTTTGTTTGTGTTGCTCCAGCCCCCACAATATCCCCCAAAATCCGCAAACAGCAATAGAAAACCACGATGGCTGCCCCGATGAGGTAAAAGCGCAGCCCTTGGGGCCGGAACCGCCAGACCGGAATTGAGGCGCCCAGGTGAGTTGCTAGTTGGCAATTGGCGGCGGAGAGATTACAAAGACAGGGAAACGCAATGACAGAGCAACCTTCACCACGCGGTTGGCGCGCGATGGCATGAACCTGCCCAACAAACTGACCGTTTCCCGCTTCGTCCTCACCATCGCCTTCCTGGTGGTGATGTTCTCACAGGTAAGATACCACCAGACAATCGCGCTCGTGCTGTTCGTAGCCGCCGCGGTGAGCGACTACCTCGACGGCCAGATCGCGCGACGCCGGAAGCTCATTACGAACTTTGGAATCCTGATGGACCCGCTCGCGGACAAGATCATGGTCTGCTCGGCCTTCATCGCGTTCGTCGGGCTGAACTGGATTCCGGCGTGGATGGTCGTGATCGTCGTCGCCCGCGAATTGGCCATTACGGGGATGCGCCTGCTGGCCGCCTCCAAGAATGTTGTGCTGGCAGCGGAGGGCTTCGGTAAACACAAAACCGTCTCCCAAATAGTCGCCATCATCGCGCTACTCGTCCTGGCCTGCTATCACGAATGGGGCCCCGTAGGCCGCGCCATCTTCGGCTTCCACTTTCCCGGCCAGACGCCCTGGATCGCCTGGGTGGCTGAACTCTCCAAGTGGCTGGCGGTGGCGCTTACGTTCATCTCTGGTTGGCTCTACCTCTGGCGCAACCGCGCTCATTACCTCCAGGACCTGTGAAACTCTGGGTCGCTCAAGGCTTTGGCGTCGGGCGCATTCCCGTGGCGCCGGGGACGTTCGGCTCCGTAGTCGGTGTGCTCTGGTTCGGGCTCTTGCTGCTGACGGGGAGCATGTGGCTGTTTGTCGCCGGAACCATCGCTGCCATTGCCCTCTCCGTTTGGCTGTGTGGCGTCGCGGAGAAAACCCTGGGGCAAACGGACCCGGGCTCGGTGGTGCTGGATGAAATCGCCGCGATACCTGTTTGCTTCCTGGGCTGGGTCGCCGTCCTTGTCTTCAAGACTGGCGCGCTGCCCGGGGTCGCCCAGTTCTTTTCCGCGCCCACTTGGCCGCTCACCCTGGGGGTATTCGTCGCCTTCCGCTTCTTCGATGTCGCCAAGCCCTGGCCCGTGTATCAGAGCCAGTCCTTGCCCGGCGGCTGGGGTGTGACGATTGATGACGTGCTGGCGGCGGTCTATGTGAACGCGGTCGTGCTGCTGGTCTATGCGGGAAAAACACTCCTGTAGCCGCCGACGTCAGTCGGCGCGTTCTTTCCGCACTGAAAATGGCGCCGACTGACGTCGGCGGCTACTTGCGTAAGAAACGTTCGGCTTAGCGGTGCGGCGCGGGCGTCGGCAGCGGCAAGGTATCCCCCGTCGTGCCGCGCGTGGATTGATAAACCCCGGGCTTCAAGCCTCGCAGCGGGTTGCGATGCCGCAAGGCGGCCCAGACCGAGACGGCAGCCACCAGGGTGATCACGAGGCCCAATCCAATCAGCACCATGCGAAAGTCCACCTTCGAGAGCTGCAGCATGACGAAATCCACCGTGCCGCGCGGATGTTCGGTCAGCGGTGGCGGCTCGGCGAACTTGGTGGTTTGAGCCAGCTCACCGTCCAGCGCGGCCATGATTTGCGGCACGTCCAGCTTGAGCAATTTCGCGTAGCCGCGCACGAAGCCCCGAATGTAAACCGGCGCGGAGAACACATCGTAATTGCCCTCCTCGAGCGCGCGGAGATGGTCGGTGCGAATCTTGGTAATCTCCACAATCTGCTGTTCCGTGAGGTGTTGGGCCTCACGCGCCTGCCGGAGTTGTTCTGCGACTGTGGACATGACCCGCATGTTGTAGCGGTTTCCCGCAGCCCTTGGCAATCTCTGAAAAGCAGGGCCGGTTTCAGGCGGCTTGTCTAATACCGACGCTGCATCATCGGCCCACCGGGGCCGGGGCCACGTGCCGGTTCATTCCTGCCGAGCATCGCGTCAATGTTCTGCTGCTCGGCCTCCTCCATCTGCCGCCGCTTCTCGGCGTAACGCTCGTGCTTCTTCATCTCCTCCGCCGTCCAGGCGTTGGCCTCGCGGTAATCCCCGCAATACGGCACCAACAGGTCTATCCAGCAGGCCAGCTTGTCCAATTCCTCCCTCGAAAGCTTCACGCCCTGGTGGCCCTGCTCGAGCATCGTCAGCAACTCGCTCCCGCCTGCGCCGGCGAAGCGCGGCGGCAGCATCTCGGGCACCGATTGCGCGCCAATCCAGTTGACCACCCGGCCCTGGCAATTGCCCTTGAGAATCTCTCCGGTCGCGGGCACAGCGGCTTGGGTTAGAACCAGGTAGGCGTCACTCCATCCCCGCTTGGCCGTGTCTTCCACGGTGACCTCGCCGAGCAGGCTGAAGGCCAGCTTGTCCTTTGCGTCATCGCCTGACGAGGCGGCGGCGGGGCGCGCTTGACCGAGGATCGGCTGGCGGGTCTCGCCCCGCACCAGCGCCTGGATGGGGCGCCTGTCCTTGTGGCAGCGGATGCAATGCCGGTCGAGAACAGGCTGTATCTCATGGGGGAAGCTGAATCCGCGTGGCGGGCCATAGAACGGCTCCAGCGCCTGCGGCCCCGCCTTCATCGCCAGGCTGAACCCATAGTCGCGGGCGGGCGGCGCGGTATTCTTGTTTTCGTGGCAGCCGATGCAAGCCGCGTACTCGCCGGGCTGCAGCGTGCTCCAACTGCGCATGGTCTGCACCGCGCAGTCGCGCTCATCGAGCGCCTGGAAATACACGGGCTTGCGCGCCGGCACCGTGAAGAGCGCTGAGCCGTCCTCATACACCTTGGCCTCACCGAGCACCACTTTGACATCCCAGGCGCCGTTGCCGATGGAGATGGGCGTGCTGGCCATCGCGCCACCGGCGGGACCGCCGTTGCCATTGAAGCCTATGCCCGCCGCGCGGAATTCCAGTGCCACCACGCGCAGCTTCCGGATCGTCCCGCGCGCCACCCCGGCCAGCCCGGGACCGGCATAAACGTCCTGCACATAGAACGTCCCGTTGGACTGATTATAGTCCACGCGGTTGGCCCACACTAAAGGCCGCGGACGCTCCGCCAGGGGCACCGGCTGGCTGCACGGCAGGCGCGGGTCGGAGGCCAGCAGTTCGCGATGGCCGGCCACGTCCATCCAGTAAATGCCAAAGTCCGCATCGCCCCGCCGCCGCTCCGGTTGGTCCCAACCCAGCGGCGCGTAAGTCACCAGGCATTCCTGCTCGTTCAAGGGATAGGGATACTGCCAAAGCTCGCCCGCCTGCCCGTAACCGTCCGTGTGTTCCGCCGGTGTGTCGCGGACCGGCGCGACGAGCTGAACGCCGGTGTTCTCCTGCCGGCCCCGAGCCGGGTCGATGATCGCCAATTTGCCGGCCTGCGGCGTGTGGTGGCCGCAGAGAATGGCGAGCACCTTTTGCGTGCCCGGGATGCCGCGCGCGTGAGCGATGGTAGTCGGGAACCAGGAGTTGTTGCCATAGAACTCCGTCTGTCCCGTGCCGTCAGGGTACATTTGAAACAACGGCTGCACGAAGATCTGCCCCCGGTCGTTGTAGTCCCAGCGCGTGTAGATGACGCGGCCATCGTCCATCACTTGCGGATAGACCGTATGCACCTGGTCGAAGCCGAGACGCCGGAGAAAGTGGCCATCCGGGTTGCAGGTGTAAAGGTTGCTCGCTTCCGTCCACCAGCAATCGACCGTCTGCACGCAGCGCGTCGAGCTGAAGATGACGTCGTTGTTGGGCAGGTAAGCGGGCTCGTAATCGGCGAAGCCCAGGCCCGCGGTGATTTGGCGCACCTGGTTGGAGGCGACATTCAGCTCATAGAGATGGTAGTCGTCCTCGTTGAGCGACTTCTTCCAGGCGAACAATACGCGCTGCCCGTCCCATGACACCGCCGGATCGCGGATTGCCCCGGTCGGATCGGACACCAGCGCGCGCACCTTGCCGTAAAGGCCCTCCATCTCCAGCACGCACAGCTCCGAATCGGGCAGAAAATGGCGCTCGGCCTGCGCGTCGGATTGCCCCTCGGTGTAAGCGAAGAAGGACGGGCGGATAGTCCGGTGCTTGGTGAAGATGATTCGCGGAGCCTTGGCCAGCACCGTCTTGAGCCGCTGCTGCCGCCGTAGCTCGCAGGCCCGCACGTAAAGGTCCAGCCCGCGACGGTCGTTGGCGGGGGCTCCCGCTTGGGCGAGCCGGTCCAGCTCCTGCCGCAGCGCGTGCCCCGGCTCACCCAACTCGGCGATCGCCTCCTCAATCACCCGCCGCTCAACGCCTGCGGCGTCAGCCGGTTGAAACCACCGCGCGAATTCAGCGCCCCCATCTTGCAGCGCCCAATCCCATTGCACCGGGAAGTCGTCCTTCACGCGGAACCAAAGCTGCTCAGCGGCTTTCGTTCGCCCCGACCCTGAAAGCCCTGCTCCATCCAAAGCGGCCCGCGACGCGAGCATCGTCTCCACCCAGCCCGACTGTCGGACGTAGAGTTCAGCGGCGGACGAGGCGACGGCCAAGCCGATTACGAGCAGTGCAAGCCACGGAAGACAGAGCGTGCCGGTGGAAGATCGTCGGGCAACGAAAAGCGAACGGGCCTGGAATGGCTTCCAGGCTGAAGCCTCGTGGAAAGCATCCTCGTCCCTGCGTCGGCGGCTACAGGGACCCGACGTTCGATTGCGCGCGAATACCATTTGCTCTGCGTTGCGACGCCAACCTTGCGCGGCTTCGCAGCACTTTTCGAGGATTTTCTCGCATCAGCCGATTGGCCGCAACCCGATCCCCCCGCCACGCCCAGGCTTTGAGGTGGCTTTGAGGTAGCTTTGGGGTCGCATTGAGGTGGCTTTAGGGTGGCTTTGGGGTGGCTTTGGGGTGCCTATCAGTTGGCTATCAACACGCTTTGAGGTGGCTTTGATGTCGCATTGATGTGGCTTTGGGTGGCTTTACCTGCGGATTGCAAATAGCCGATGGCAAATGGCCAATTTCTGCTTTCTGCTTTCTGCTTTCGCCGGACTGTGGCTTTGGCCGGCCTTGCCGCCTCCGCTGCCATTGGATGTTGAAGGTTGGATGTTCGATGTTGGATGTTCATTGTTCCGCATTTGACGACCGGGGCCTTCAATGTCCGGCACCCCTCAAATATGCGTGATTTTCACGCATTCGCCGCGTGTTCACTAGGTGTTGTATAGGAGTTGTATAGGGAACCACTAGGTACCCTATAGGGAATGGCTAGGGGATCGCCAGTTGTACGCCGGGGATACGCTAGGGATCCACTAGCGAACTGCCGTGTCCGCGTCGAGTGTCCAGGCGATTTCCTCGCACTGTGCCAACTTGGCACACCGGTTGTGCCATTTTGGCACGCTTTCCGGGCGGCGGAGGGCGTCCGGGCAGGCGGGAACATTCGCGCCCGACCGCTGGAAGACAGGATCTGCCTGGCGCCATCAAGTGGAACAGGAAGTTCTGGATCAGCTCGACAGCAGATGACTCCGCGCCATGGGGAGGTTTGGCTGGTGGACATGGGAATGCCAGCCAAGAATTGACCAGTGCCGAGGTGTTCAACGCGCTGGGAAACACACTGGCCGTCAGCACGGTTCCCGATTCCGCGCTTGAACCTCTCCGCGAAGACGAAGTACTCGGCGCGCGCGTGCTGGCGGCGGCCTGAGTCCGCTTGATCAAACTCCTCAGCGCCGGGGCGCCTTACGAGGAAATTCTGGAGGACTATCCCGATCTTGAACGCGACGACATTCAGGCAGCAATTGAGTATGCGGCACACCAGACGGACCACATGGTGTTGCAGGGAGTGTGCCCATGAGCAACCTTGCTGAAATCGAAGCTGCCGCGAACGCGCTGCCACCGGGGCAGAAGCAGGAATTAATGCTCTTTCTCGCGGCCCGGCTTCGCGCGCAAAGCCCGCGGATGCCCGAACCGCGCAAGTTCTCTCGCGAACAAACCGCCACCTGGAGCGCCGAAGACGAGGCCGACATGCAGCGGTTTCGTGAGCGCAAGTGAGACTGTTCCTCTATACCAGCGTCCTGCTCATCCTCAAACCCGGTGTGTTTTTGGAGCGAGAACGTGCGGCTGGACGATTGAAGTGCTCCGATTCCGCGCTGGTCAGTCAATCGCCCACGCCCCATGACCCCAACGCCGCCGCCGCCGTTAGGAACCAAGCAGGAAAGGTCTGACTACACGCCGAGGTAATTCGCTGTGCTCCGGCTGGCTCAGGGCCAAGCAGCGCGAGCGCTTGAGCGAACCATGCACTGGCGGGCGCGCTCGTGGGCTGCGGGACCCGGCTGCTTTATCGGCACGGCAAGCCGGGCAGAAGAATATGACGATACCAACTAGGTGCGGCCCACACGAGGAAGAATGATCATCAATGACCGTCATCCTTGAGCCTTGACTGCAAGAAAAGCGTGGCTGAGGTCTATTATGTTTGATCTGAACGCCCTTTACGCCGGTCAGCAACAGCGGGAGGGCATCAGAATCTTTAGATTTCGGTTGCCCCACTATGGCACAGTTTAACGAAGTACGAACATTTAAGGTGACGACGATTCAACGATAATGCAGCCTCAGCCAACGAATGATGGCCGACATCAAATGGCATAAAGAGTGCTTTAACTGATTCCCATGCGATCAAACGGTCGAATAATCATGAAGTAGTGCGGGTCGAATCCATGTAAAAGTTGTAGCCGCGAAACTTTAAGCATCTGGCCCTCGCTGCCAATTTAAAGAGAAACCAAAATGACAACTATCGCCTATATTGCCAGAATTAGTTGGCTGAAGCTGCCACAAAAGCATATTTCAGTAGTCGTTGTATTCCTGATCTTGCTCTGTTGTGGGTGCGCTTCGACTTCCTTTTCCCGCTACCAAGGAAAACAGGCTGCATGGCCTATCTCGCAAGGGTCGTTCGTCGAGAAGCAGAATCATGGCGTCGATGTCATTCGCGGCCTACCCTCAAGGCCGTATGAGCTTGTTGGGTCTGTTGAAGGCTCGGGTATGGAAAGGAAGAATATGTTCGGCGGGCGATCCATCTACAGCCCAGATGTATTGGGCGCGATTGCACAGATAGCGAAACGAAATGGTGCAGATGCGATCGTTCTCTTAAGTTCTGAACGGGAGTTCGCTGGGTTCTTCAATTATCAACAGACCTATACCTCGCCGACATATGCTTTCGGGATTGCGACGACGATGGGGAATGTCACAACTATAAATCTGCAATCATCCGAAGCGACGACGACGAGTTGGGGTTACACTGCTCCAATGTATGAAAGGAGTTACCGTGCTCTCGCCATCCGATACATCGAGAATTATCCAGAACCTCATTTTCTGCTCAATGGCCAGCAGGTGACTGCCGCGCAATTGCGTGAGTATTATTATCGGCAATATCCTGACCAGAAAGGGCGGGAAGCTCTGGTGACTTCTGTCACACCGTGGATTAATTGGCCTCAATCAGGAACGCTGGACCAAGGGTTGAAATCTCTAGCCAGTCAAGTGCGTGAGGTGGTAAGACACGAGAGCAAGGACAGTATGAGCGGTGTGTGGTATGGATACTTTACACAAACCACCCAACTGGCTAACGGACCATCTAAGACCGGGTCTGTCCGCCTTCGCGTCTCTTTTACTCAAACGCAGAATAGGCTCCTCGGCAATGGAAGCTTGGATTCAGGTGAAATGATCTCTTTGCAAGGCGATATAGAGGGCGCGAGGATTACTGGTTCGCTCATCAATACAACCTCTAGTCTAGAATCGACCTTTAGCGGAGTAGCGAGTAACCAGCAATTCACGGGTGACTTCTCTGGCAACGGTTCGGGTCAAACCTTCACAGGTATCTTTACGCTTTACAGGTAATAGTGGCAACAAGCCGGATTGCTGCCACGGAAGATGGGGGAATTTAGAATTGGCGACGAGCAACTGATCCCATGATATATGGCAGAAATAACAGGCAACGCTGCGCGCGAGTTTCGGATACAACTCCAGCAGGCGCGCGAGGGCGCGGTGAAGGACGCGGAAGCGTTCGACGGCATTATCCAGGTCGTCGAGTGTTTGGGAAGCTACTGCTTGGGGCGCGTGGCACCCCTGGCCAAATTGCAGCCCAAAGTGGAGGAGGTGGCCATTCGCTCAGTGCTGGCCGACCTTCCCGGATTGCGCAACGTTCATACACCCTTCAGCGTTCTGTACGACTTGGTCAGAAACGCTCGCAACGACGCTATGCACCAAGGAGCGTACGCCCGCCACCTTACCACGCACGCGATCGAGCTAGCATTGGTCTTAGAGGACGCTCTGAGAATGATTGAGCAGGACAAGAAGAACAGTTCGGTCGTAAGCGACTACATGGTCCGGGACCTCGTGTGCGCCGACCTTTGGCAGCCCATCAGTTTGGTTCGGCAGCGGATGCTCACAAACTCGTTCACCTATTTGCCGGTGCAGGATGCGAATGGCAAATGGTGCTTGCTCTCCGATCTGGAAGTCGCAAAATATTTGCAGGGTTGCCCGAATAGGGAGCGGAACAAACGGCTTGCCACAGCGTTAGAAAAGGCCGGGATCGAGCTACGTCGGGGGAAACGTGTCAACGAGACCATGTCGATAGATAACGCTTTGGAGAAGTTCGACGAGGAGCCCATCCACGAGCCCATGTTGGTGTTTCCGGACGACGGAGAGGCGGGGGACAACGCAAAGGCCAAACCGGTGGGCATCTTGACCGCGTTCGACCTGCTGTAGAGGTTCAGCGCAAGGCGGCACCGAAGTTGTGCGAAAGGGGCCACTGGCACCTCGGCTGGACATGGCGGTGTGAGGCTGAGAGTCCTTGCTTAACCAACCAGGCCAGAATCGCGGGCAGGGCGCTGCTGGCGGAGTTGGAGGTCAGCTACACGACCGAGAAGTCGCGGGTGGATACGGTGCAGGCGATTCTCTTCCGACGTTTGGCGGAGCATTACCAGAAGCGCGACCAGCTTCGACTGATTGTTGATTACCGGAAGAAGTACCTGGATTCGCTGATACGCGGCGGGGATGAAGAGGCGAAACAGGCCGAGGAGAATTACGAGCGGGCCAAAGCGCAGACGGAGAAGGACTACGAGGAGACGGCGGCGGCGGTGACCGAAAAGAAGCAGCTTACCGGCGAGGAGGAAGTCGAGCTGACCAGGCTTTGGAAGAAGCTGGTGAAGCTGTATCACCCTGACCGTTTCGCCCACGAACCGGAGAAGCTCGAAACTTACGAGAAACTGACCGCTACGATCAATCGGGCCAAGGACAGCGGCGACATTCAGACGCTGCGGGAAATCGCGGAGGACCCGCACGGGTTCATCCTCCGGCAGGGTTGGGCGAGCCTGGATTTCAGCGAGGAGGCGGAACTCACTCAGTTGCGGCGGCTGTATGAGACGTTGCAGCTTGAGATTATCGGGGTCATTGAGTCCTTGGGCCAGTTGCGGGAGAGCCCCGAATACGAGCTTTGGCAGATCAGTGACAAGAAGCCGGGCGTATTGGACGAACTCGTGGCGGAGCGGGCGAAGGTGCTCGAAAAGGAGCGGGCCGAATTGGAGAAGGAGGCGGAGCGGTTGGCCGGGGAAATAGAGGAATTAGCTGGGGAGGCGCCTGCACGCATCGGGTAGCCGAGACCTGAACCGAGAGGTGTTTTGGGAGGGATTACCGAGTGCCGGGTTCAGTGGGTGGCACCGGCGGTGGCTGAGCCAGCTTGCTCCGGCGGACGCCGTAAGCAAAGTAAACCACCATGCCGATCAGGAACCAGATGATTAGCCGCAGCCAGGTCGTCAGGGGCAGGAAGGACATCAACAGAATTGCGGAAAGCGCGCCGGCGGGCGCAACGAACCAAACAAAGGGGGTGGTGAATTTGCGGGGCAGGTTGGGCTCGCGCACGCGCAGCACCAGGATGCCGACGGACACGATCACAAAGGCGAGGAGGGTGCCGATCGAGCAAAGGCTGCCCGCCTCGCGCACGCTGAACACGGCTGAGAAGAACGCCACGCCGATGCCGGTCACGATGGAGGTAATCCACGGCGTACGAAAGCGCGGATGCACCTGGCTGACCACCGGCGGCAGCAGCCCGTCGCGGGCCATGCTGTAAAACACCCGGGATTGGCCCAGCAGCATGACCAGGATCACCGAAGACAGGCCGGCGATGGCACCGAGCTTGATGAGCTTGCCCATCCAGCCCATGCCCGCGCGGTCGGCGGCGACGGCGATCGGGTCCGGCACGTCCAGTTGAGTGTAAGGCACCACGCCGGTAGCGATGGCCGAAACCACGATGTAGAGGACGGTGCAGATCAACAGGGAGCCGATAATGCCGATAGGCATGTCGCGCTGCGGATTCTTCGCTTCCTGGGCGGCGGTGCTGACGGCGTCGAAGCCGATGTAGGCGAAGAAGACGACGCCTGCGCCGGTCATGATGCCCGTCCAGCCGAAGTGGCCGGACTGGCCGGTGTTGGCGGGGATAAACGGGTGCCAGTTGGCGGGGTTGATGGCTTTGGCGGCGCCCGCAATGAATAGTAGCACCACAGCGACTTTCACCATGACGATGACGTTGTTGAAGTTGGCGGACTCCTTGATGCCCACCACCAGAAGCGTGGTCACGATGAATATGATCAGCACCGCGGGCAGATTGAAGATCGCGGTAACATGTGTCAGGGACGCGGGGTCAGTTCCGAGCGCCTGGATCTGTTCGGCGAGGCCGCTGCCGAACGCCGTCCAGCCTGCCCGCATCTTCAAACCGGCAGCCAGCGCGGCGGGCAGGTCGATCAGTTCAGTGCCACGAGCGGCCGCGAGCTGGGGAGGCACGATAATGTGGAAGTCGCGCAGAAATGACACGACGTAGCCTGACCAGCCGACCGCCACGGTGATGGCGCCGACGGCGTATTCGAGGATNNCCAGGGTGGCGTAGCCGTAGGTGTAGGCGCTGCCGGCCATCGGGACCAGCGAGGCGAATTCGCTGTAGCACAAGGCCGCGAAGATGGAGGCCAGGCCCGCCAACGTAAACGAGAGGATCACGGCGGGGCCGGCGTTTTGCGCCGCGACCGTGCCCGTGAGCACGAAGATGCCGGTGCCGATGATGGCGCCGACGCCCAGGGCGGTGAGGTTCACCGGTCCAAGTGCCCGGTGGAGACTTTTGTCAGTCAGCGCTTCGGCTTGCAGGTCAGTAACACTCTTGCGTCGAAACAAGTTCATGGGCGCTTGGGTTCGGGTGGTTGTGTCGTTGGCCCGGGTTAATGAGCTACGGGTGGAGGGAAGTCAAGGAAATGTGAGGAAACTGGGCGAGGCGGGGGAGTGATGGAATGTTGGAGTACTGGAGTAATGGGGGCTGATTGAGTTGGCTACCGGTCGGGCGCAGGAGCCGGCGCGGCGCGCCGGTTCCAAAGAAAATAGATGGGCACCCCGGCGAGCACGATGAGCAGGCCGGGCCAAGTGGTCTCCGTCTTGTAGAACAGCAGCACCAGCATGATAACACTGGCGACCACGATGTAGAGCGCCGGAACCACCGGGTAGCCAAAGGCGCGATACGGTCGCTCAGCGTCGGGCCGTTTGCGGCGGAGGATAAACAGGCCGAAGATAGTCAGCACATAGAAGATGAGCACGGCGAAGACAACGTAGTCGAGGAGGTTGCTGTAGAGGTTGCCGTATTGCTCCATGCCGGTGAGGGGATCGAGCTTGGGCGTGCCAGCGGTGTCACGCAGGCGCGTGCGCGGCAACACGAGCAGGCAGGTCCAGACGCATTGGAGGACCAACCCGAAGGCTGGCACGCTGCGGGCATTGAGTTTGCCCGTGGCCTTGAAGAACAGGCCGTCACGCGCCATCGCGTAATAGACTCGCGCGCCGGCCAGGATCAGCCCGTTGTTGCAGCCGAAAGTGGAGACCATGATCGCGACAGCCATGATCACCGCGCCCGCTCCGCTGAAGACGGTCTCGATGGCGGCGGTGGCGACGCGGTCATCGGGGGCGGTTTGGATCTTGTCGAGAGGCAGCAGGCAAAGGTAGGCGACATTGGATAACAGGTAGAGGAGGGTCACGAGGCCAGTCCCAGCCGCCAGTGAGAGGGGGATGTTGCGGCGGGGCTGCTTCACTTCGCCAGCCGTGAACGTGATGTTGTTCCAGGCGTCGGAGGAGAAGAGCGAGCCGACCTGGGCAACGCAAAAGGCGATGAGCAGACCGAAGACGCCGGCGCCGGCGGAGACGCTGGAGATAAAGGACAAATCCGGCTTGATTGGCGTGACGCCGCGCGGAATCCAGAGGTCGCTGAAGTTGGCTTTCACGGCATCGGCATTGCGCGCGAAGAGCACACCAATGAGGATGAGGGCGATGAGGGCAAGCGTCTTGGCGGAGGTGAACACGTTCTGGATGAGCTTGCCGATCTGAATGCCGCGCGTGTTGATGAAGGTCAACAGCACGATGATGAGGATGGCGGCGAACTGCTGCGTCGAGAGGCTCACCGCGTAGTTCGCAGAGAGATTGATGGGTGGGACGATCCATGCCGTCGGCGAGATGGCCGGCGCGAGGACGCCAAAGTAGCGGGCGAAAGCGACAGCGACGGCGGCGATAGTGCCGGTTTGTATGACCAGGAACAGGGTCCATCCGTAGAGGAATCCGCAGAGGGGGTTGTAGGCTTCGCGGAGATAGACGTATTGGCCGCCGGCGCGGGGCATCATGGCGGCCAGTTCGCCGTAGCTCAGCGCGGCGCTGACGGTGAACGCGCCCGTGACCAACCACACTGCTAGCAGCCAGCCAGCGGACCCGACCTGGCGGGCAATATCAGCGGAGACAATGAAGATGCCGGAGCCAATCATCGACCCGGCCACCAGCATGGTCGAGTCCAGCAGGCCGAGGCTTTGAACGAAGTGCTTCTCCGGCGGTGAGGTTACAGTTTCAACGGCTTGCATGTCCCGCCAAAGACCTTAATGCAAAGCCGCAAAGAGGCAAATGGGTAATCCAAGGAACGGAGCGGCTAGCAGGCTAGTTCGGACGGTGGCCCCGGCACGGCCGGGGGAAGTGCCTGCTTGAATCAGCGGTATGGCAATTGCCCTGAGATCAACTGCCTGAATTCCGCCTGTGAATCTGATGTTGCTGGCCTCCGCGAACCCGGGCATAGTCCCCTTGGAGCAAATGACGGAACAAGCGTGGTGGCCAGAGTGACTCCAACAATACGCCCAAATCTCCCTCTTTCGGGGGCGAGACCCTGAGGAACCGACAGAATCATCTGTTGGATTCTGCACTGGACTCCAAGTCTCCCGCACGGGAGAGCGCTCGTTTATTAAACTCGCCTCGGTTCTGCTTTATGATTCTGTCATTCCCCACTGCCTGGGTAGATCACGCAGCAGCATAGAATTCAGCCGCGCAGACCTAGATCCGCACGGTGTTGGGATAGGCGGAGGTCCTCACCAATGGCCGCCGGCAGAAGAGGTTTGCTATTTGCGCTTCTGTGCCCGCCGTTTGGCTTCGAGCAGGCGACTGGCGGTGCTGGGGGCGGCTTCCTCGGGTGCTCTGGACGGCTCGGCTGGCGCGGGGGCGGCTTCCGACGGGGTGCTGGCGACGCCCTCTTCGCCCGGCAATGGTACGGTGGCGGGCTGTTTGGGGCGGAACAGCTCGGGCCTAGGTTCGATCGCTGGACCGGTCTGCTGCGTGCGGACCTGCTGGCGGCGCGAGAGCAACGCGGCCAGGGATTCCTCGGCCTCCGGCGGACGGGGCGCGCCGCGCCAGAAGAGAAGCCAGCTTCGCATTACTTGCAGGCCTCGGAGCCATTCGTCGCGGCCAATCTGGATGCGCCGTACGCCCACATCCAAGAGGAATAGGATGATAGCGAACTTAAGCAGCGACTCCCAGAGATCGCGCGGCTGGAAGGTCTTCTGCCGGTCATGCAGGAATGGATTCAGGGTCATGTCCAGTGGGTCCAGCATCTTGCCGCCCCCAGTTTCAGCGATGCGGCGCAGCAGGTTGAGATTCGGCTCCGCCGTGTTGAACTCCGGCGAGTAATTGACGCTCGCGCCGATGACCTGCGAGCCGCGCACCTGGCCGTCTTTGATATCCATCAGGTTCAGCAAGTAGGCGCCGACCTCTTTAGTGGGGAATCGCGCTTCGTAATGCCCCGGCCCGGTTTGTTCAAGGCGCACCGTCTGGCGCTGGCCTTTGGGACTGGCGACCACAGCTTGCAGGTTTAGGAAGTTCCGGAAGTTGCCCTGTTCGTCGAGAGCCTCGACGTTGATCAGCCCATCGCCCCGGTCGGTGACGACCTCGGTCGTGAAGTCCGCATTCTCCAGGCGCCGCATGCTCCATTGCCCGACCTGGGACCAGAACTGCCGGTATTTGTCCCAGTTCAACCAGATGCGGGCCCAGCGGGCTTTGGCGTCGGAAGTGAAGGCCACCGCGCGGCCCAGGCCATATTGCCAATGGGCCAGCAGCGGGTCGCCTTTATCCGTCCACAAGGGGATTTCGGCGCGCGGCTTGGGCGTCGTGGCGACATAGCCGAGCAGTTTCGGATACTCCGTGGAGCCGATGCCGCGCACCAGTTCGCTGGCAGCGCGAAGCTGCGGCTGGAAGGGGTCTTCGTAGATCGCGGACTTCAGGATGACAGCGGTCTCCTTGATAAAGATCTGGGGAAGCTCGTCCGGGGAGTTGACATTGTAGAAGCGGCCTTTGCCCTGCTCAGCCATCCAGACCATCGTATCCTCCGGGGAGTGGCCGGAAATGAGAACGGTGCTCACGGTGATACGGTCACCGACAATGGCCTGCATTAATTCCGCGGTGGGCGCGCTGGGGTCACCGTCGCTGAAGACGATGATGTGCTTGAGGTTGGCAGTGGACTTTTGCAGCGCCGTATGCGCCTGTTCCATCATGCCCTGAAAAGTGGGGAGGTCGCCCTGGTTCATGCCGGCGATCTCGGCCGCCAGCTTCTTCTTATCCGCCACTTTCTGGAGGTCAAACAGCCAGCGCTCCTTGCCATCCCAGAGCACGATGCCCATTTCATCCTGGGGGCCAAGCGCAGCCAGCACGCCCTGTGCGCACAAGCGGGCGACCTCGTTGCCATTGGCGAACTCCATGCCGTGCATTACGAGCACCACTGCGCCGCTGGGCAACACCTTCTTGCTGTCCAACTCCATGCTGACTGGCAGGGTCGATTCCAGCGGGGTGCCACGGTAGCCGCCCGCGGCGTAAGTCTGGTCGCCGCCCACGCAGACCAGGCCGACCCCGAAGTCGCGCACGGCGCTTTCAAGCAACCGCTGACGGTCGAGACCCAGATCGCCGGCGGCAAGGTTGCTGATGAAAATGGCGTCGTAGCTCTGCATTTCAGCCAGTGTGGCGGGGAACTTGTTGATGCCAACGAGGCTGACTTCGAGAGTAGGCGCCTTCAGCGCAGCAGCAAGCTGCTTGTCCTGCTCCGGGTCAGCGGAGACAACCAGGATGCGCGGCTCGCCGCGAACACTGGTGAAGCTGGTGGCGCGGTTGTTCTGGGGGAGCGGGTCCCCGGGCGCATCAACCTGCACGTCATACTTGTAGAAGTCGGGCTTGGAGAGCGTCTGGGGGAAGGTGAAGAGGTTCTTGCCCGCAGACAGCTCGACTTTCTGCTCGCCCAGGAATTGGTCATCACGGAAGAGCCGCACGGTGGCGGGCGTGGCCCGGTCGGCCTTAACGAAGATCTTCACCTCGAAGACC
This sequence comes from Limisphaerales bacterium, assembly GCA_003152225.1. GTDB lineage: Bacteria > Verrucomicrobiota > Verrucomicrobiia > Limisphaerales > UBA8199 > PALSA-1440. The sequence goes on from PLZQ01000537.1 coordinate 29,309, forward strand.
TGGCCTTCCTTGAGCTTGGACGGCAACTGCAGTTTCTGCACGGATACGTCATTGGCACGCACCACGCCCATAGGCACGACGTCCACAGTCACGCCGAGCGGCTTGGCGGCTACCACCGCGCTCATGGCATCGCCGACGTTCTCGTTGCCATCGGACATCACCACGAGGCGCTTTTGGCCGGTCTCCGGGAAGGCCGCGGTGGCCAACCGAATCGCGGCGGCCAGGTCAGTCCGTTCTGTGCCGACCACGGCCTGGATCTTCGGCACGTCCACTGCGGCGTTTGGCGACGACTCGATACTGGCTTCGGCGCCGAAGACGATGACGCCGGCTTTGTCCACCACCTTCTTCTTCTCCTTGCTAATGCGATTGACGTATTCCCGGGCCGACTCCTGCTGGGGCGAGGGGACGCTGTCAGAGCGGTCCAGCGCAAAGAACACGTTCATGCCTTCCACCGGTCGCAGCCACTGGAAGCCGGCGATCGCAAACACCAGGGCGATCAGGACAACGACGCGAATCACCAGGGCGGTCCAACGCCGCCAGGGGCTGACCTGCACGTCGGTCTTCCAGGCAAACCAAATCACCCACGCCAGCGCCGGGGCCAGCAGCAGCAGGTAGTAGGGATGCGTGAATTGGAAGTTCATTTCCGGATGAGCTTCTGCACGCGGTGGTTCTGCGAGTCGGCGACATAGAGGTTGCCCGCCGAGTCGAGCGCCACGCCCCAGGGATTGTTGAATTGTCCCGGCTCCAAGCCCGGCCCGCCGATGATTTCAAGCGGCCGGTCATTCGCGTCAAACACCTGGATGCGGCTATTGCCGAATTCGCAGACGTATTGCCGCCCCGCCGAATCGACGCAGATGTCGTAAGGGTAGCTCAGTTCGCCCTTGCCCGTGCCCGCCTTGCCATAGGCGCGGAGGAGCTTGCCGTCGCTCGAAAAGACCTGGATGCGGTGGTTGCATGAATCGGCCACGTAAACCCGGTCCTGCGCATCAACGCATAGCCCCTCCGGGCGGTTGAGCTCGCCGGGGCCGGTGCCGGAATGGCCGAAGCCGCCCAAGAGCTTCTCCCCGCGCGCCGTGAAGCGCTGCACTCGGTCGAGCACGCTGTATTCACTCACAAACACATCGCGCTGAGAATCCACCGCCACCGCGCGAGGCAAAGTGAACCCGCCGGCATTAGTGCCGCGTTTGCCCCATTGAGCGAGCAATACGCCACCAGGCGAGAAGACGTTCACGCGCTGATAGTGCGGCTCCAGAACGATGATGTTGCCGTCGCGGTCGCGGCCCATGCCCTTGGGTTTGCCGAGGGAAGTCTGCGGCATTTGCCACGAAAGCAGAAAGACGCCGTTCGAGGAAAACTTCTGCACGCGGCCCGTCATGTCCACCACGTAGAGGTTGTCGTGCGCGTCCACGGCCACCGAGCGTGGCTTGTTGAGCTGGCCCACGCCCACTCCGCGCGAGCCAATGATCTGCACGCGCTTAAACAGTTGGCTTTCTAAAGCGGATTGGTCCAGCGGGGTGCCGGGTGAGCAGCCGGTGAGGATGAGCGCAACGGCACAGGCGAACAAGGGGGTCAGACCGCCTGATCCGCAAGAAAACATCCAACATCCAACATCCAACATCCAACATCCAGTGGCCTCCGCTTCGGCAATCATTGGACGTTGGATGTTCGCTGTTGGATGTTGGATGTTCCCGGGGTCTGTAGGGTGGGACGGGCCGATGGGCTTCACGTCAATCCGGTGACCTGACGACACCCCGCGCACGACGACCCACACCTTCCACATCACGAGCGGCGCAATCGCCAGGACCAGCAGCGCCAGGCAAAGGGCGTTCACTTGCGCATTGTGGCCGTAGTGCAGCAGATTGAAGACTCGGAGCGCCAAGGTCTCTCCCCCGGGCGGCACGACGAGGATCATTGATTCCACGTCCCAGAGGCAAAGCAGGAAAACGATATACCATGCGGCAGCGGCTTGCGGCGCGACTTGGGGCCATTGCACATGACGCAGCATCTGCCAACGTGACGCGCCGTTCAATCGCGCGACGTCAGTCAAATCGCGGTCCACCATCTGGAAGGCGTGCGCCAGGGCGTTCCAGCCCAACGCAAGATAACGAATCACAAACGCCAGAATGACAATCCCAGCGCTCTGATACAGGAGCGCGAACCAGGGCCGATTCAATAGCACGATGAGTCCGATGCCCAGCAATACACCGGGCAGGAGGAAGGGGAGCCAGGCGAGCCAGCGGCATAGATCCGAAACCCGAAACCCGAAACCCGAAGGCCGAAAGACGGAGGGGCGGCGGGACAGGCCGTCAGGCTGCTTGGAGATCGCCGGCTGGGTGGTTTGGCGTGTACCGGCGAAGAGGCCAAAGAGGATCACCGCGGTAGCGGCGGCGGCAGCGAGGGAGAACGAGTTCCAAATCGCGCCTTGGCCAGCGGCCAGCGCCCCGGGCAACTCAGTCCAGGTCCGTTTGACGGACGCCAGTTGGAAGACGGGGAGGCCGACCGCCAGGAGGCAGAGCAGGATGGTGCAGATGCCGCAGGCCCAGAGCCATCCGCGGCCGAGTTGCTGGCAGAAGAGTCTGGCAGAGACGGGGCCTTCGGTTCGCGGCCAAGGGAATTCGCGCCGGACGAACCAAAGCAGCAGGAGCAGCGGCGCCACCACCAGCGGCCAGCTCAATCGGAGCGCGCCGACCGTGTCGAAGGTGGTGTTGAAGAGCACCCACATCTCCGCTGGGAACACTTTCACCTGCAAGATGGCCGGCACGGCGAAGTTGTTCATCGCCAGCACAAACGTCAGCACGGCTGCCTGGGCCAGGGCTGTTCGTCCCAGCGGCCAGAGCAGGCCGCGAATTAACCACCAGCCGCTGACCGCCACATCGCTCTCCAATTGCGATGGTTCCAGCCTTTGCCAGGCGCTCAAGACCATCAGCAAAGTGATCGGCCAGGTCAGCAGGCTCAGAATCCAAACCGTGCCACCGAGGGAGACAATGTTCAGCGGCAGCCATTCGTGCCAAACGCCCGCGTAGCCGAGAAAATGCAGCCAGCAGTTGGTCACCAGAAACGGCGGGAGAGCGAGCGCCATCACCGCCACCGCCAACAAGCGGTTTCGCCAACGCCCCTCCAATCCCGCGAGCCACAGCGCTGCCACGAAACCAAAGCTCGCCGCCAGCAGCGTCGTGAGCCCGCTGACCAGCAAACTGTTCTTGAGCAGGAGCCAATTCATCGCTTCACACCGTCCTCCGATGGTAGTACCACCACTCCGCCAGAAGCACCAGAAGACCAAGCGCGGCGATCGTGCGCCAGACTTCCATGTTCGCCCGCTTGGTTGTGGTCGCGACCACTTTGGTGTATTTGCCTAACTGCAATTCGTCGCGCGGCTTGATGTTGCTCTCCGCCGCATCGAGCAGGTTCGCGCAGAAGACCGTGTCATTCGTCCCCAAGCGGAGCTTGTAAACCCCCGCCTTATAGGTGTCGCCGAAAACCAGTTCGTTGGCGGTCGGGTCGAGCTTCAGCGTTTTGGTGGTGCCATCGGGCAGGGTCACTTGGGCCACCGCCGCCGGCTCGAGCAGCGGCAGGCGGAACGGGTCGCCGGCTTTGACCAGCAGTTGGCCGCTTCTCGCATTGGCCGGGTTCAACCATTCCACGGCGTTGGCGATGAAGATGGGGAACGAGACACGCAGCGGCCAGTTGCTTTCCAGGATGTCGAACCCGATCCAGATGATACGCTGCCGGCCCAACTCACCTGCGAGAATGAGCGGCGCTGTCGGCGATTCCACCAACGACACCGCCCAGGTGGGTGTCCGGGCCGTCAGGCTCTGCACTACCTGCACATTGTCAAAACCGGTATAGCGCAGGAGCGGGTGCGCGGACTTCCAATCCACGATCGCCGGCGCTTCCTCGCGCTTCACTCCCTCAAGCCAGTTGGTGTTCACCACGTGAATCGCGAGCACGTTGCCTTTCGGCCAGACCGTCGGAGTCACGTCGTCCAGCACAACAAAGTCAAAGCCCAGGGCGGGGTCGGTCAAATCCGTAGCGCCGGCCAATTCGACATTCGCAACCGCACGCAATGCCTTTTCCAGCAGGCGGTTTCCCTTCGAGACCAGCAGCACCTTCACCGGCTTCGGCAAAAGGCTTACGACGGAAGCCTGGTTATCCACGGCCAAATCATCCCGGGCGGTCAGCCGAGCGGTAATAACGCCGTCACGGAGTTGGTTTATCCGGAATACTTGGGGCGAGGTCTCCCCCGCTGGAATAGTAAGCGGGCGTGTCTCCAGCAAACGATCATCTAGCAACAGTTCGAGGTCGGTCTGCTGGCTATCAGGAGAGACGTTGGCCACGCTGGCATAGATCGCACGCTGTTGGGGGTCCTCTGGATTGGCGCGCACGTCGAGGGCAATGATGCCGAGGTTATTCGCGCTCTTTCCAACGCGGTGATAAACAAGCGGCAGGGCTTTGTTCTCGAACTCATTCAATTCCGGCACCGCGCCATCGCTGAACAAGTGGATCTCGGGGCCGGTTTTCGGGTCGAGGTCGCGAACCAGGGATTCCGCCATTCTGAGTGCCGGGATCAGGCGGGTCGGACCATCCGAACAGGTGCAGGACTGCAGCGCGCGCCGCAAGGCCGCCTTCTCGCTGGTGGCGGACTGTTTAACCTCGGTAGTCGGGCCGGCGAGCACAATGACCATCTCGTCGGTGTCCTTCAGGCTGTCCACCCACTTGAGCGCCTCGGCGCGTGCCTTCTCGAAGCGTGAAGGGGTTTCATCCGTGGCCTGCATTGAGGCGGAAGCGTCGAGAATGACCACGCGCCGCTGGGCCGGCTTGGCTTTGGTCGAAAAATACGGGCGCGATAGCGCGAGCACGGCCAGCGTCAGCAGGATGATTTGCAGAATCAACAGCCAATTCTTGCGGAGCTTCTGGAACGGCGCGCTGGCCTGCGTCTCGGCCAGGTATTTCTGCCATAGCAACGTGCTCGACACCAGCTTCACCACCCGCTTGCGCTTGAGCAGGTAGAAGACGATCACCACCGGTATGGCGGCGGCGAAGGTGAAGGCTAGTGGGGCTAGGAAGTGCATGACGAGACGAATTCCGAAACCCGAAGGCCGAAATCCGAACTCCGAAGGGACAAGTGAGCATGAGCGCTGCCACCTCGTGGCCGCTGAACTGCATCAGACCTTGGTGCTTCTGACCTCGACCCTCGGACTTTTTCCGATCTTCGGCTTTCGCACTTCGGACTGCCGCATTCGGGCTTCGGATTTCGGCCTTCGGGTTTCGGTTTTCTCCTCATCCCCACACCTCCGCCTGGCGCAGTTGCTTGAGCAGCAAGTCCTGCAAATCGGTGTTGGAACTCGCAGTGAAGAAGTTGATGCCGCGGCTCTTGCAGTACTCGCGCAGCCGCTGCATGAAGTTCTGCACGGTCTGCCGATACGACTTTAGGCGGAAGCGACCGAAGGTCACTTCCTGCATGGCGCCGGTCTCGGAGTCCACCAGGCGCAAGTCGCCGAAGGTCGAGGGCGACAGTTCGTCCGGAGCAAGAATCTGCACCAGGTCCACCTGGAAGCCGCGACCGACCAGTGCCGTAAGACCGGATTCATAGCCCGCCGGATCGAGGAAGTCGCTCAGCACCACGGCCACGCCGGCCTGGCGTGCTTCGAGCGCGCCGCGGCGGAGGGCCTCGTTGAGATTCGCCGAGCCGCCGGCCGTCAGCGCGCCCAGGTTCTGGAAGAACTGGATGGCGGACTTCTTGCCACGGACGGAACGTAAGGCACCCCGCGCGGCGAGTTCTGCGATGCGCGTGGCGGGGTTGGTGTCTGCGCTAGTGCTCAGGTCGGGAAAGGGAATTACGCTCACCCGGTCGAAGCCTGACAAGGCGACGTAGCCAATGGCGGCCGCCACTTGCCGGGCGAAATCAAACTTACGCGGCTCGCCAAAGGTCATGGACTCGCTGGCGTCCAGGAAGATGCGCACCGGCAGCTCGCGCTCCTCTTCGTAGAGCTTGAGGAACAGCTTCTCCAATCGGCCATAGAGATTCCAGTCCAGGTAGCGGAAGTCATCGCCGTGGACGTAGGTGCGGTAGTCGGCGAACTCGACCGATTGCCCGCGCGCGCGGCTGCGGCGCTCTCCTTTGGACGAACTCTTGGCCCGGCGCGCAGCGAGCAGTTGGAATTGCTCCAGGCGGCGCAGGAGTTCCGGGGTGAGGAGGGCGTCAGGCATGTTGCTCGATTATTGCTTCCTGGCAGCCAGACGCAGTTGCTCCAGCTCGGCCTTTAGTGGCTGCCAATAAAGACGGTCCTTTTCCCGCTCGGTGCGCTCTTCTGCCATCAATGCTCCCTCCAGTTCTCGTAAAATGTCCGGTTGCGCGAGTGCGAGCAATGGGCGATGGGCCGCAATCGGGCATGCGATCTGTGGCCATGCGCGTGCGGCCTCGACGAGCAGTTCGGGCGTGCGCAACTCGCGCAGCCAAAACTGCTGCTGTTCCGGGGTAGGCGCGCTACGATGTCTCAAATAATGCACTTCCACAAGGCGTTGCAGCATCGGCCAGTCCTTGCTGCGCTGGGTCTTTTTGGCCTGCACCAAGTCAGGCAACGATAGCAGTTCGTAGCTGACTTGGTCAGCATCGGCAATGATGGTGCGCCGTTCCCAGAGCGCGGGAAACTCCTCAACCCCGCGCAGCTTCGCCATAAGGTCAACGCGCATGTCGGCGGCGTCCACGTGGTGACATCGGAAGTGAACAGCGTGCCCGCGCTGGAGGTACTCGGCCGCGAATGGTGGCACCGCGATGCACTCAGCCTGCAACTCGTGCCAGACGGCCTCCAGACGCCCGAGGTTGTCGGAGTCAGCGAGAATGAGCAGATCGGTGTCCCGGCTAAACTCGGCCGCGCCGTAGAACACGCAAGCCTGGCCGCCCATCAGCAGGGCACGGACCTGGTGCACCGCCATCGTAGAAAGGACTTTCCGTATCCGGCTCGGGATCAAGCGACCCTCCAATGCTCAGGTAGAACTCCCAAAGCTCGCCGCTCGCGTGCCAGCGCTCCAGGGGGCTCATCCGATACCATTCCGCCCATTCGTCGCCCACGATGTCCTCGGGTTGAAGCATGTCGAAACATGGTTGATCTCTGTCAGTTGCTCAAGTCCGGAAACCAGATCCCGGGCGCCTCACCTTCATCTGCTGAACTTCGCGTGCGGCGACCCGCGTAGAGTTGGATTTCATGTGCGCTCATGGAACACTCACCGCTTTGGTGAACGCCCCTCGCCGATCTTACACGCTCACCGCCGCCGCGTCTCGGGGCACGTCCCGGAGAATCTGCCCGATAATATGGTCCGTGGTGATGCCTTCCGCCTCGGCCTCAAAGTTCAGAATGAGACGGTGGCGCAAGGCGGAAGCTGCAACGGCCTCGATATCGTCATAGCTCACGTTGAAGCGGCCGTCCGTGAGGGCGCGGACCTTGCCCGCCAGCAGCAAGGTCTGGCCGCCGCGCGGGCTGCTGCCGAAGCGGAGGTATTGGCTGGCGATCGGGGAGGCCGTATCCGTCTTGGTATGTGTCGCGAGCACGAGCCGCACAGCGTAATCCTTCACGTGCGATGCCACCGGCACCTCGCGCACCAGTTTCATCAGCTCCAGCAAGGCCTCGCGGGTGAGCACCCGCTCGACGTCCGAGCGCGCGCCGGTGGTAGTGCGCGAAAGCACCTGGCTCAACTCATCGGCCGTAGGATAGCCCACGATTATCTTGAAAAAGAAGCGGTCGAGCTGGGCTTCCGGGAGCGGGTAGGTGCCTTCCTGATCGATTGGGTTCTGCGTGGCCATGACGAAGAACGGCTCCACCAGTTTGCGGAGTTCGCCGCCCGCGGTGACCTGGTGCTCCTGCATGGCTTCGAGCAAGGCGGACTGGGTCTTTGGCGTCGCGCGGTTGATTTCATCCGCCAGCACCAGGTGGGCGAAGATCGGGCCGCGCTGGAACTGAAACTCGCGGCGCCCGCCGGGTATCTCCATGACGATATTCGTGCCGAGGATGTCCGCCGGCATCAGGTCGGGCGTGAACTGGATGCGGCTGAACGAAAGGTCGAGCACCTCGCCAAGCGTGCGCACGAGCAACGTCTTGCCCAGCCCCGGCACGCCTTCGAGCAGCACGTGCCCGCCAGCGAATAGCGCGATAAGCGTGCCCTCAACGACGGCATCCTGGCCGACGATGACTTTGCCGAGCTCGGCCCGCAATGCGGCGTGCGCCTGGCGGAAAGTTTGGATTTGTTCTTCGGTATTCATATTCCTGATTTCCTGAGTTCCAACTTACTTCTTCAAGTCGTCAAAATAGTCCTTCACCGCTCCCTGGTAGGCGCGGGGGACCTTTTCCTGGCTCAAAGCGCTCTGGGCGTCGGATTGCGCAGCGGTGGCGGCTTCCTCGTAGGCCACCTTGCTCTGGCCTTTGATGCTCACGCCTTTGAGGGTAATGCTTGGCATCTGGCCGCCGGGCTTGAATTGGCCTTTCACCTTCGTCGGCTTGAGCGCGTCGCTTAGCTCGCCCTCGCCGCGGTCGGTGTGGCCCATCGGATCCTGGTCAGGCCGATTCATGCCCGAATTGTCCCAGTGATCGCTCCACTGGCCGTCCCATTGACCGTTGGGGTCTCCCCAGGTGCCGACGCCACCGCCCGGTCCTTTGCCGTAGGGATTGTAGCCCGGTTTGTTGCCGGTACGCGAACTCCAGCCCTGGCCGGAGCCGATGCACATTGAGGCTTGGTTCAGGCTGTCGAGCGTCGCCGCCAGTTCTTGCGCATCGCCCATTTGCTGCGTCAGGTTCTCCAATTCCTTGGCCGCCGCCGCCAGCGCTTGCGCGCCGCCGGGTTTGTTCCCCGCCTGCATCTGCTGGCTGGCCTTCTTCAAATGGTCCGCGACCTTGCCATAGTTGCCGGCGGGATCGATTGCCTTGGAGACCTCTTCAAGGATCTTCTTGAGCTGTTCAGGCGTGAGATCGGCAGATTTCAAATGCGCGACCATCTTCTGCAGTGTTGACTGGGCGAGTTCAGGCTGGCCGTTCTTGAGTTGCTCGGCCAAGTCCTTGCCCAGCTTCTCCGACTGTTGCTGAAGCTGCTGAAGCGACTTGGCCATGTCGCGCATCTTCTCAAGGTCGGTGAGGGAGGCTTCCAGGTCCTTCAGGACGAGGTCGGTCTGGTTGGCCTCCATCGCTTTGATCGCGTCGTCCAATTGCGGCAACTGCAGGCCCATGTCCTGCATCTGCTTGGAAAGCGCGGAAAGCGATTCGGAGAGCTTCTGCCGCTCGGCGTCGCTGCCGGGAGTGTTCTTGCTGGCCATGCCTTTCGCGGCCTCCTGCAGCTTCTCGAGGTCCTTCTTAAGCTTGTCGAGGGCGTCGGGGTTGCCGGTCGGCGTGCCCAACTGTTTCTGCATGGCCTCGATCTGCTTCTGCAAGCCGGCGGCTGTCTGGGCGTCGTTCCCACCGGAAGCCCGCGCGGCTTGCTCCATCTTTCGCAGGGCCGGGTCCTTGCCCATTTCCTTGAGCTCGTCCTTGAGCTTCTCGGCCACGTTGGCCAAATCCTTGAGCGCCTCGCTGCGCGTCAGTACTTTCTTGGTGAGCTGATCCCCCATATCCGTCACGCTCTCCAAGGCTTTTTGGGTGGGTTCGAGAGCAGGCGGGCGCTGCTCCAGGCTGCGGCGGGTTAGATCCGCCAGACGTTTGCCGACCTCTTTGATGTTCTGCTCGTCGGCCTTCTTTTGCAGGTAGCTCCTGCTCCGATATTCGGGGACGAAGCCCAGCCCGGCCCCCAACGCAAGCACCACCAGCGCCCAGCGTGTCGCCCGGGGCAGACGGAACGGCACCAGGCGGCGCAGATCCAGCCCTTTGGCATGTTCGGCGGCATCACTGACCACCAGGTCGCGCCACGTCCCGGTGTCGGACTCCGCGGCGACTTCCAGGGCCGTGCTCAGCCGTTCCTTCAAATGCTGGTGGCCGTCCACCCAACGGGCCACTTCCGGCAAAGGCGTCTTGTGCCAACCGCCAATGATCATGCCTCCCAGCGCGCACAGAACCGGCGCGAGGGCAGCCACGGTCAGCGTCCAGAACGGCAGCGGCAGCAAATGCCAAACACCGATCACCAGCAGCGCCAACACCGCCCCCACCAGCAGACCCCACCACAAGCCGCGCAACGCCCGCGCCCAGCGTCGTCGTCGTGACGTCCCCTGGAGGGCCGATTCGATGATTTGCAGTTCGCTCATGGCCTCGGCCAAACTTGCAACACCCGCGCGCCTTTGGCCAGTTATAAAGCGTTAGACACTGCTGAGCCAAAATTGTTCCGGGGCTATGCCGTTTTCCTATGAAAAGCCGTTCCTTTACCCCGCTGAAGGTCCGCGGTTAAGGAGGCTCTTCTGGATTCCAACATCCAACAACCAACGTTCAACATCCAGTGCTTGCGCGAACGCCAGTCGTTGGATGTTCGATGTTGGATGTTCGTCTTACTCGACGATCTTCGGAACGATGAACAGGCCGTTGGCTTGCGCCGGGGCGTTGCGGAGGGCGTCTTCCTGGCTGATGGACGGGCGGACCTCATCCGGCCGGGCCACATTGACCAGCGGAAAGGCGTGCGCGGTCGGCTCGACTCCGCTGACATCCACTTCCTTCAGCTTCTCGATGTAGCCAAGGATGTTCCCGAGTTGCTCACCGATCTTTTGCTCCTCCTCGGGCGAGAGGGAGAGCCGGGCAAGGTGGGCCACGTATTTTACGTCAACTTCGACTGCGGCCATGGCTTGGTTCCAGAGTTACGCTCAGTCCTCGTCGAACTTGCGGTTGATGAGGATTTCGAGTTCGGCGAGCGCCTGAGGGGCATCGTGGCCCTGGGCGTGGACGGTGACTTTGCTGCCGGGGCCGGCGGCCAGCATCATCAGGCCCATGATGCTCTTGCCGTTGACCCGCTCGCCGTCTTTTTCGACGAAGATATCGCAGCTAAACCGGTTGGCGGTTTTGACGAACATGGCTGCGGGCCGGGCATGAATGCCCAACTTGTTCGACACAAGGAAATCTTTGGTCATGTTCGCACCGCCAACTGTTACTGCCTTCGCGCTCATCCGGTCTTGCGACTATAGTTACCCGAAAACGCGCGCTTCCGCTACTGAATTCTACCAACTGGCGTAACCGGCCAGTCACGGCGGAGATATGAGCATTTATGCGGGGCGATCGACGCGTCCCCAAACACGCCGGGTCGAAGGCCGGCGCTCCTGGCCTGCCGGCACTGCCCGGTCACAGTTTGGCGGCCGCCGCCATGCGCGCGATGAGCCGGTCATTGAGTTCCTTGGCCGGATTGTAACCCGTGGACTTGAGCTTGGTCTGAAACGCGGCCACCTCGACCAGCCGCGCCAGGTCGCGACCCGGGCGCACGGGAAGGGTGATGTGCGGGACGTCGGTACCCAGGATCTTGACGAACTCTTGTTCGAGGCCGAGCCGGTCCACATCGGCCACCTCGTTCCAGGACTTCAAGGTGATGACGAGGTCCACGCGCTTTTCGTGGCGGATGCTCTTGACGCCGAACATGGCGGCGACGTTGATAATGCCGATACCGCGCACTTCCATGTGGTCGCGCGTGACCTCAGCGCTGGTGCCGACCACTTCCCGGCCGTCCACCAGCGTGACTTTCGTGACATCGTCGGCGACGAGGCTGTAGCCGCGCTCGATGAGGGCCAGGACGCTCTCGCTCTTGCCGATGCCGCTTTCGCCGCGGATAATGACACCGACGCCGAGGATGTCCACCATGCTGCCCATCTCGGTGCCGCGCGGGGCGAACATCATCTCCAGCGCGAGGGTGGCCAGGTTGATGAACTTCATGGTCACCATGGGGCAGCGGAAGATCGGCACGCGAGCTTGCTCGGCGGCCTTCAGGAACAGCCGGTTCGGGTGCAGGTTGCGGGAGAAGACGACGCAAGGAACCCGATAGGAAAAGAAGGTTTCGTAGCGTTTGACCTGTTCCTCGGGCGAGAGGGACTTCAGGAAGAAGGCTTCGGCATTGCCGATGACCTGCAGGCGCTTGTTGGCGAAGTAGCGCGTGAACCCGGACAGCACCAGGCCCGGGCGGTTGACGGTCGGCTCGTGAATAATGCGTTTGAGCCCGCTGGCTCCGGCGACGAGGTTGAGTTCGAGCGCGCTGGCGTGCTCGGTGTAGAACCGCTCGACGGTGATGGNNTGGCGGCGAGCCTGCCTGGGCGGGCAAATATCCTTCGCCTTACTCCATTACTCCAACACTCCAACACTCCATCACTCCCTTTGCCCGTCGGCTGGCTCATAGGTTGAATTCGGGGCCCAGGTAGATTTCGCGCGCTTTGGGGTCATTGACCAACTCCTCGCCCACACCTTCATAGACTACCTCGCCCTTGTGGATCAAGTAGGCGCGGTCCACCAGCTTCAAGGTCTCGCGCACGTTGTGGTCGGTAATCAATATCCCCAGGCCGCGCTCTTTGAGACGGCGGACGATCTTCTGGACTTCATAGACGGCGATCGGATCGATGCCACTAAACGGCTCGTCGAGCAGGAGCAGCTTGGGGCTGGTGACCAGGGCGCGGGTGATTTCCAGGCGCCGTTTTTCGCCGCCGCTCAAGGTGTAGGCCTTGCTTTTGGCGAGCCGGGCCATGTCCAGCTCGTCCAGCAGGTATTTCAGGCGCAGGGCGCGTTCCTGCCGGCTGAGCCAGCAGGTCTCAAGGATCGCGAGGATGTTCTGCTCGACGGTCAGCTTGCGGAAGATGGAGGGTTCCTGGGTGAGGTAGCCCATGCCAAGTCGGGCGCGCTTGTGCATCGGCAGGCGCGTGATGTCGCGCGACTGGAAAATCACCGCCCCGTCATCCGGTTTGATGAGGCCGACAACCATGTTGAAGGTGGTGGTCTTGCCCGCGCCGTTGGGGCCGAGCAAGCCGACAATCTCCCCGGCGGCCACATGGATGGAAACGCCATTGACCACGCGGCGCTGGCGATATTCCTTCACCAGCTTATCGGTGGTCAGCAGCTTGCCGTTGGATGCGGCGGCGGCGGGCTGGTCTGGCTCGGTCGTATTCAAGACGCGGGTTGAGTGATATGAATCATCGGGTTTGCCTTGGCCCGAGCGCCTTCATAGCGTTCGCGGGCATGATACCCACGATGTTATACTTCCCAGGCGCCACCAGCTTTTGGTTGGTCAGGTCGAGCGTGATGATGCGGTTGCGGCCCACGACATTGGTCGCAGCCAGCACTGCGGGATGACCGGTCAGCTCCATCATGTCGTTGGTCAGTGTGGCGGTCAGCCGGTGAGTATAAACCGCTTTGTCGCCGATGCCGTGAAAGCTGCGGCCTTGGGCATCCACGACGTCGAAGACGACTGCCGGCTCGGCGATGACCATGCGACCGTCCTTCCCCAGCTCGGGCGGCGTGAGCATGGTCAGCTCTTCGCAGGTCTCCTTGATCTGCGGATGCTCGATGCGCACGCCGCCCCGGAACAGGGCCGCCGCCGGCATGAGCAGGTACTCATTGGAAAAGATCTCAGCGAATTCATTTGTCGCAACCTTCACCTTCACCGGTTGGTTGGTGCCCAAGGCGGTTAAAGTGGTCCGGCCCAGTTCCGCGGCTGGCAACCGCATGGAGGCGTTTCCATGCACCAACAGTTCCTTCTGGGCCAGTCTCAACCGCATCGAATCGCCTTTGCCCTCACGAGTGCCGGCCCGCCAGGCGGGATTCCCGGCCAGGTTTAGCAGGCCGTCGGCGGCGGTATATTCGGCTGTCTCGGCAGTGAACTGCCGGTCCGTCTGTGCGATGACCACCTGGTGTTCGGCCACCATTCTCTGTAATTCGTTAGTGCCGGTGAAGGTAAGCGTCATCAGGCCGCAACTCATTTCCCCGCGCAGCTCGTCGCCGAGGCGGTCGCTGACTTTGACCTGGTCGCGAAACACGGCCAGGTTGGTGCGGAGCACGTAGTTGGCAGACTGGATTTCGACGAACTGATTGGTTGGCGGGAGCGAAGTGGCGGAGTTGGAAGTGGATTGCGAGAGAAAAGAGGAGGGTCCCATGCTCTGGGCGGGCATTTTGAGGCGAGCGTGGCCGTTCGCCTGGAGGACCCGGTTGGTGCGGTCGAAAATGAGCTCATCCCCGCTGCCTTCGCGCTGCTCCATTCGCCAGGCAGGTTGGCCGCTCAACTGAACAAGGTCCGTATCCGTCGAATAGAATGCCCGGTCACCCGTCGCATGGATCTTCTCGTAATCGACGACGACATCCTGCTCGGCCGTGAGGCTTTGCAGCCCGGCTTGCGCCTTCTGTAATAGGATGCTCAGCCGGCCTGCGGTCGCGGTCAGGTTCGTCCCGGCGACGCGAACGTTGCCCTGGTAAACGCCCAGGCCGGACTGCTCCGAATATTCGAACTGGTCCGAGAAGATATCGATGCCCGGGGCCGCTTCCGCAAGCGTATTGGTGCGGGCGGGTCCGGCTGGTGAGCCGAGCAGTTCGAGATGGAGGATTGTATGGACACGGTTGGAGATTTGCAGAATGGAATTGGTCTGCTGGTAGAGGAACCCGTCGCCTTCGATGGAAACCTTCCCGTTCGCGATTTGCATGCGCAGCGGTCCGGAGGAGCTGATCGCCTTCTGGCCCTGATCATAGAAGCATTGAGGGGCTTCCACGTTGAGTTCGACCTCGTTGTTCGTGCGAAAGGTTTGGTATTTGGCGTCGGTAACCAGGAGCCGCCCGTCTGCTTGGGGCTGGGCGCCAGCCCCTTCCAGCAATGATCTCATCTGGGTCTCATTTGGCGCGGGGTAATATTCGGCGGACTTGAAGCCTCCCTTGATCGTGATCGGCTGCGCGCTCCCAGGCCGGGGGAGCAGCGCCAGCCCCAGCGCCAGCAGCACCAGCGCGGCAGGCAAGCGAGGATGATAGCTCCGGTTCATTGGCTGGTTCAAGCGGCGTATTCTGCCACGATGCGCGCCCACTTGTTCTGCGCTTTCAAGATCAACTCGACCACTTCGCGCACTGCCCCATGCCCGCCGCTGGCCTGGGTGACGTAATCCGCCGCGGCCCGCACTTCGGCTACGCCGTTGGCTACCGCAACGGCCAGCCCGGCGCGCTTCAGGACTCCCAGATCGATGATGTCGTCGCCCATATAGCAGACTTCATCCCATCGGAAGCCGGTTTGCGCGAGGAGACTTTCCACAGCGCAGACTTTACTGCCCTTTCCCTGCCGAAGGAAATCTATTTTCAGTTCCCTGGCCCGCCTGGTCGTGGCGGGCGATGGCCGGCCGGAAATCCAGCCCACCTTGAGGCCCGCGCGCCGCAGTCTGACCAGGCCCAACCCGTCCCGGATATTGAATCGCTTCAGCTCTTGCATCCCGCCGATAAACACGGACGCGTCGGTCAGGACTCCGTCCACGTCGCAGAGCAACAACCGGATGCGTTTGAAGGCCGCATTCAGGGGTGCCGTGCGAGAGACGCGGGTCGCGTGGCGCGGAAGAAGCTCCCGGCCCTCGGCCATCGTCGTTCCGCTCTTGGCATTTGGCCGGGGCATTTTATTGAACAGCCGATTGGACCTTTAGCAGGCTTTTCAGCAATGCGTTCATCTTGGCCAGCGGGATCATGTTCGGTCCGTCGCTCAAGGCTTCTTTCGGCTTTGGGTGGGTCTCGATGAAGACGCCGCTGGCCCCCGCCGCCACCGCGCAGCGCGCCAGCACCGGCGCGAACTCACGCTGGCCGCTTGAGCGGTCGCCGCCCCCGCCGGGGAGTTGCACCGAATGGGTCGCGTCGAAGATCACCGGGAAGCCAAACCGGCGCATGATCGGGATCGAACGCATGTCCGCGACCAAGTTGTGATAACCGAAGGTCGTGCCCCGCTCGGTCACTAGCAGCTTCTTGCCACCCGCGTTCTGCGCCTTTTCAACCACCTGTCCCATTTCCTCGGGTGAGAGGAATTGGCCCTTCTTCAAGTTGACGATCTTCCCGGTCCGGACTGCCGCCGCGATCAAATCAGTTTGGCGGCAGAGGAAGGCCGGGATCTGCAGGATGTCCGCCACCTGGGCGGCGGCTTCGGCCTGGTCTTCTGTGTGGACGTCGGTGAGGACCGGGACTCCGATTCGGGCGCGAACCTTCGCCAGCACCGCCAGTCCATGTTCCAACCCGAGGCCCCGGAACGACTTGGAGGATGTGCGGTTCGCTTTGTCGTAGCTCGCCTTGAAAACGTAGCACACCCCCAACCGGTCGCAGGTGCGCTTGAGCGTCGCCGCCACGTGCAGGCAAAGTTCCTCACTCTCGATCACGCACGGCCCGGCAATCAGCGTCAGCCGGCCCGCCGCAATCAAGGACTTCCAAAGCACAGATTCACTTAACACACCCGGGTTTTACCAGCCAAGGGTGTGAATGTAAATCACCCTGCGCCGCGAGCCTGCCTGGTTTATACCTTGCGTGATTCGCTAACAGCCTGTAGCCGCCGACGTCAGTCGGCGCATTCTTTCTGCACCCAAAATAGCGCCGACTGATGTCGGCGGCTACGCGGACTGGAAATGTTCAGGCTAGATCACCGTCCCGTGCGGGATCACGCCGTTCTTGGGGATGATGACAATACCGTCGCGGATGTAATAGTTCGGATGGTCCACCTTGTCGGGCTTGCCGGTGGGCGAGATGACCACGTTGTTGCCGATGCGCGCGTTCTTGTCCACGATGGTGTTCTCGATGCGGCAGTTGGCGCCGATGCCGATCGGGGGCCGGCCGGCTTTCTCGTGCTCCACGATGGACTCGTTTGACTCATAGTAGTCGTTGCCGAGCAGAATCACCCGGTTCAACACCGTGCCCGCGCTGACAATGGAGCGCAGGCCGATAATGCTGTGGGTAATGACGGCCCGATTGAGAATGCAGCCGTCCGAAATGACGGCGTGGTCGATCTGGGCGCCGTTGATCTTCGAGCCGGGCAGAAAGCGGGGCCGGCTGAAAATGGGCGCCGCCATGTCGAAGAAGTTGAAGCGCGGCAGTTCGTTGGTCACATCGAGGTTGGCCTCGAAGAAGGCGCGGATGGTTCCGATGTCCTCCCAGTAGCCCTGGAATACGAAGGAGAACACGCGCAGGCTTTGGATTGCCTGGGGCAGGATATGTTTGCCGAAATCGGTCAGGGTGTTCTCCAGCAGGCGGCGGAGGATGTCGCGGTTGAAGACGTAAATGCCCATGGACGCCAGAAACAGCTCTCCTTGCCCATTGATCTCGAGCGGGCCATACCACTCCGGCAGGAGTTTCAGCGAATCCAGCAGCGCCGGCTCCTTGGGTTTCTCCACGAAGCGCGTGATGCGGCGCTCGGCGTCGATCTGCATAATGCCCAGCGACCCCGCCTCGATTCGTCCGACGGGAATGGTCGCCACCGTGATGTCCGCGTTCGTTTCCGCGTGCTGGTGGATGATGTTGCGGAAATCCATCCGGTACAATTGATCCCCGCTGAGGATGAGCATGTAGTCCCATTCATGATTCATGAAGTGAATCAGGTTCTTGCGGACGGCATCGGCGGTGCCCTGATACCACGACGTGTCGGCGTAGGTCTGCTCGGCGGCGAGGATTTCGACGAAGCCGCCGGTGAAGTGGTCGAACTTGTAAGATTGGGAGATGTGCTTGTGCAGGGAGGCGGAGTTGAACTGCGTCAGCACGTAGATGCGGCGCAGGCCGGAGTTGATGCAATTGGAGATGGGAATATCGACGATCCTATACTTGCCGGCCAGCGGCACCGCCGGCTTCGCGCGCTCTTTGGTCAGCGGGAACAAGCGAGTGCCCTGCCCACCGCCCATGATCACGGAGAGGACATTGCTGGTATTGACGGTTTGTCGGCTGGTATAAGACATAGCGCGCTTATTTAAGTTTTCCAAATCCTACTCTCACTTATAGCCCCGCCGAGGGCCTCAGGGCAAGCGGCATCGGAGCAGAAGGGAGCGCGCGCAGGGCCAATTCATGAAAGGGGCGGGGCACCCCGTCCCCGCCCCTTTCATAAATCGGTATTGCGNNTGCGCGGCCTCTTTGCCCTGGCCGATCAGGGCGCCTTCGAACTGCAGCCAGGCGCCCTTCTTCTCCACCGCGCCGCTTTCGATCCCGACATCCAGGATGCTGCCCTCCTTGTTGATGCCGTGATTGTAGAGGATGTCAAACTCCGCCTCCGCAAAGGGGGGCGCGACCTTGTTCTTCACGATCTTTACCTTCACGTGGTTGCCGATCGCATTGCCGGCGGCGTCTTTGAGGGTGTCCTTGCGGCGGATGTCGATGCGGACGCTGGCGTAGAACTTCAGCGCTTTGCCGCCCGACGTGGTCTCGGGGTTGCCGAACATCACGCCCACCTTCTCGCGCATCTGGTTGGTGAAGACGCACGTGGTCTTGGCTTTGGCGAGGATGGCGGTGAGCTTCCGCAGCGCCTGGCTCATGAGCCGCGCCTGCATGCCCATGGTCGCCATGCCCATCTCCCCCTCCAGCTCGGCTTTGGGCACCAGGGCGGCCACGGAGTCGATGACAATCACATCGAGCGCGTTCGAGCGGGCGAGCGTCTCGCAGATCGACAGCGCTTCCTCGCCGCTGTCCGGCTGCGAAACCAGCAGGTCATCCAGGTTTACTCCCAGCCGTTTGGCGTAGGCCGCGTCGAGGGCGTGCTCGGCATCGATGAACGCGGCCAGGCCGCCGGCCTTTTGGGCGCTGGCGATCACGTGCAGCATCAACGTCGTCTTGCCCGAGGATTCGGGGCCAAAGATCTCGATGACTCGGCCCCGGGGGATGCCGCCGACGCCCAGCGCAAGGTCCACCGCCAGGGCGCCGGTCGGAATGACCTCGATCTGTCGCAGGGCACGGGCGTCGCCGAGGCGCATGATACTGCCGTCGCCGTAGGCTTTGGTGATGGAAGAAATGGCGGCATCGAGGTCGCGCTGGCGCGTCGCGGTCAATTTGGCGGCTTCCGCTGCTTTCGCGTCGGCGGCGGTCGGTTTCTCAACATTCTTTTCGGCGGTCTTGGGTGGCATAATCGTATTCGTGTGGTTTGGAACCTTACTCAAATCCGGGAGTCATGTTGGGCAATCCCGCTC
>PLZQ01000537.1:48362-52527 GCA_003152225.1 Limisphaerales bacterium
TTGCGCGGGACGAGGGCGCTGGCGCGGAACATCCCCAACTCATCCTTCCAGCCGTCCACCTGTTGGCACACCCGGATGAAGACTCGCGAGCCCGCCAAAGGAATATGGTAGAGCTTGTGCATTAGCCGCCGCCATTCCGCCAGCTTCTTAAGGTACAACTCGGTGATATCGATCTCCTCACCGACCGTTGCCGGCAGGAGCCCGAGAAACGCATAATGGTCATTCTTGCCCACGCCCGCATTGCACGGCACCGAGCCGAACAGCATGAGGTCCTCCGTTGCAGGGCTAGCGGTCCCGCGCGCCCCGGGCGAAAGCTTCAGTTTGAAGGCGAGTCCGTCCTTGCCCTTGCTGATGGTGAAACCGGTCACGGGGTTGGAGCCGAAGATGGGCGACGGGGGCGGGTCGAGCTGGGGTTCGCGCCCGCAAGTGGCCAGGACGCGGTTTATCTTTTTGAAGAGCTGGCAACCGTCCAACGGGCCGGACTGTCCGAGGCGAGGCCGGCTATGAACCCCCTGCGCGCGCGTCCGCCAGGCGTTCCACTGCGGCTCCGTCAATTCGTTCCACATCTGCGACAGGTCCTTCATGTTTCCCCACGCCGCCTGCTGGGCGACGGTGCACGGCTGCTTCGGAGAGACTTGCTCGCGGTGGAATTGGCCGAAGCGGTTTCGGCTGGCGACAATCCGACCCCGCTTGCCCCGCTGGGGAACGTCTGCAATTTTCATGCGGCGGCCTACTGGGTTCGCTTGGCTTCGTTGGCGCCTTCGCCGACCGACCAAATGAGGCGGTCGGGCTTGCCTTGGACACCGGCGGGAAACTCGATTTGCACGTCAGTGGTCTTGGCAAAGAACTTAGTCGGGGATTCGGCGAACATCAGGAACTTCACGCCGCCCACCAGCGCCACCAGTTGGCTGCCTTCACGCGTAATTTCGACGGAGTCATACTTGCCGGCATAACTGTCGAGCAGTGAGGTCGGGAGATTGAGCCCGGCGGCCCGGGGGGCGACTTCTTTCTTGTCGGACTGGCCAAGCTCGCGGAGCCAGATATTCCGGAATCGGACCGGGTTGCCGTGGTCCTGCAGGGAGATGGGTTGCTTCTCCGGGTGGGGTTGATAGGGCGCTCGCTCCAGCCAACTGGTCGGGCCGGTAAGCTGGACGTTGTTCTGGATGAGCACGCCGTTGTGGAACACGGTGAGGTGGACGGGGGAAAGCAACTTGCCATCGGCGTCAAACCGCGGCGCGGTATAGACGATGTCATAGGTCTGCCATTGGCCGGGAGGCCGGCAGACATTCGCGAGCGGCGGGTATTGGCCGTAGATGGAGCCCGCGCTGCCGTCGGCGTAGGTTTTGCTCTCATACGAGTCCAGCACCTGGATTTCGTAGCGGTCCAGGCCCAGAAAGACGCCGCTGTTGCCGCGGCCCTGGCCCTCACCGTGGGCGGGCACGGGCGCGGCCCACTCGACATGGAGCTGGCAATCACCGAAGTTCTGGCGCGTGCGGATGTAGCCGCTGCCCTTGACGCATTCCATGTAGCCTTCCCGCGTGATCCACTTAGTTGGGCTGCCATCCATACTCGACCACTGCGACAGGTCTTTGCCGTCGAACAGGACGGTGGCGTCGGAGGGCGCTTTGCCGGCCTGCTCCGGCGTGCTGGGGGTTGCCGGAGCGACCACGGGCGGCTGCGGCCGGTTGCGGTCGTGGTCGAGCCAATTCGGGTCAGGCTGCGCGAAGCACGCCCATGGCAGGGCGCCGAGGGCGGCCAGGTTCAGAACAGTAGAAGTGAGGAGAGATTTCCTGGAGTTCATAGCAAGAGATTATTCACAGTCACGTTGCATCTGGGCAAGCATCCTAACGGATTGCCGAGGGCGAGGAAAGGACAGAGTTTTCGTGAGGGCAGTTCGCCGAAACATCCAACTTCCAAGGGCCGAGCCTATGACGGTCACTGGATGTTGGATGTTCGATGTTGGTTGTTGGATGTTCGCCCTCACTGAGCGAGGATGAACTCCTTTGGCAGCAGCTCGTGCACCGCCGAGACAATCAGCTCCTCCGTCCCCTCGGTCAGCCGGGTCGGGCGGTCGTAGTACACCATGGCGTCGCCGCCCTCGTAACCGCCTTCGCGCCAGACGCGCCGCGAGGGGATGTAACAGGGCACGTCATTCGCGTAACCGTTCACCCAGAGGCGGGCGGGGTCATACTCCCGTTTCAGGCGCAGCGAATAGTCCGCCACCACTTCGCCCGGCAGGAACACCATCGCCAGCTCATTGCCGAAGCGCCACGTCTGGACCAGGTACGGCAGCTCGGTGGGCAGCCTTTCGCCGTGATCGAGGCGGTTCAGATTCTTCTTGGCGTGGTAGGCAATCCAATACTGGGTCGAATGCGCGCGCGCCATCCATCGCTCGCGCGTGGGCAGGGTATCGTAGGGCAAGCTGATGGATTTGACCCGGCACACCAACTTCTGTCCCAGCGGCGTCAGCGGCTGCCGCACCAGGTCGTTGACAGCGGCGCAGATGTTACTGCCGTTCTGTTTGGCGAATTCGAGCTTGCCGCGTGGGTCCGGGTTGGCATCCCCGCCGCAGCCCAGCGCCACGAGCACCACGGCCCCCGGATGATCGCGCTCAAGGTATTCCCGCGCGTAGCCGGCCCAGTCGCCGCAGATGTGGTTAGGCTTGTCGCCCAGCGTGGTGCAGTGACACGCATAGCTCAGCAGGAGCGCGCGGATGTTCCCGGACTTATCCCGCGTCACGAGCATGGGCAGGTCGTGGTCTGCCGGGCCGCCTTTGGTGCGGCGGTTCGCGGCGAAGCCGGCCTTGGTTTGACCCCAGGCCAGCATGGCCGGCTGGCGATCCTTGAGCGCGGCGAGCGCCACTTGCTCCAGCTTATCCGTCAGTTCGCGCGTGTAACGGTCAATCCGCTCCTGCTGGTCGGGCGGGATGTCCGCGCTGAATATGTTCGGGCACGCGCCGGTCAACATCGGCGCTGTATGCGCGTGGGTGGAACACACGGCGAAGCGTTCATTGCGCAGGCCGGCCTTTTTCGCCAGGCGGGTGGCGACCTCTTCGCGCAGATAGGCTGGCACGGCGAGGTTGTCCACGGTGATCAAGACCGACAAGCTCTTCTTATTCGCGCCAATGGCCAGTGCCTGGGCGAAGAGGTGCTGGTCAATGCCCTCGGACTCAATTCGCCGCGCCCCGTAACCGCTCAGCCGGATTGGGTAGTCAGGCGTGATGTCCACCTGTGCCGCTCCGACCTCGTAGTATGTCTCATTGGCGGCCAGCGAAGGCGGGGCGCAGCAGAACACGAGGAAGGCGGATAGCGAGAGGCGTGATATGAGAGCTATCATTTTAACGGGGCCAGCCTCTGATCCTATGGCCAAGAGCTAATGGCAGAAGGCAGATGGCAGATGGCAAATGGCAAATAGACGGGCTGTTACGAAGTGGGCATGCTTGGCCTGATTACAGCAAGATTTGAGGCTCAGGGACTTTAGAGTGAAACCACCTTCCCGATTTTAACCGATTTCGCCTCCGCCTCGCAAATCTGAACGGCACTCAGTCCATCCCGCGCGGTCACAACCTTCGGCGCCTTGCCGCTCTGGATCGCCTCGAGCATGTAGCGGATTTCGCCGCTATACCCGTCCGCTCCGTCGAGCTTGACGACGCGCGGCTTTTTGCCCGCCTCGGTCACCTGCAACGCTTCCGCGCCCCGGGCCGAGTCGTAGTCCAGCGTCGCCCGCTCGCACAGCACGGTATAGGACATGCTGAAGTTCCCGGTCAGCAGCCAACTGCCCTCCGCATAAACGGCCGGGCCGCCGGGGTAGTTGTACTGGGTGACCACGTGGTCAACCGAACCGCCGCCGCGCGTCACGCCGGTGGAAAAGACGCTCGCCGGTCTGCCGAAGAGGAATTGCACGAAGTCGGTGTCATGGACATGCAGGTCGAACAAGGCCCCGCCCGTCTGGTTCCCGCGTCCATAGGTAGCCTTGCTCCAGCCCGGCATGGGCGACATGCGGCGGAACCGAGCGGCCAGGACTTTGCCGTAGGTCTTTTTTGCGACCACTTCTTTCAGGCAACACCAGCCCGGCCAAAACCGCACGCACATGGCCGGCATGAATAAGCCGCGCGCCGATTCCGCCGCGCGCACGATGTCACGAGCCCGCGCCGAGTTGAGGGCGA
>PLZQ01000345.1 GCA_003152225.1 Limisphaerales bacterium
AGCCACTAAATTCCCAGAATATCCCCTCGCCCTGGAAAGCCGGGATATTCGATCAACAGCAATTCACCGCGATTGGTGCGGAACCGGCGCGCTGGCAGGCAACCGGTCAGGGCACAGCGAACCGACCAGACCAAGGCATAGTGTTCCTGCCGCTCATAGCCAGCCCCGCTAAGTCCGTGACAATCTGCAAAGCGGGCAGAGGCGACCACCTTGTATGGCAACCCGGCGCGACGGAATAATTCGGTAAGATCAACGCCGCTCTCCGAAGCCGGGGACTTTGCAGGCATAGGTTTGAGAAAATCGTTCTTCATTTGTTGGGTTTGGACTCGTGCTGTTTTTTGCTTGGTTTGGCCATTTTTTCGCCGTTAGGCGCGGAAAACCAAAAGGCGTGCGGGAAGAACTTTGGCCCTGCTCCGGGCCGCGCGCAGAAACCAGCGCCGACTGCGGTTCGAACATCGTTAGGCAGTAAAGCACGGTAAGCCCCAGGGGCCGGAAACAACCGGCCGACCAATACGGCTGCGGCAGCCGCGAAAACCAACGCCCGACCAAAGACGCCAAGAGGGCTGCCGTTATCCGGATGCTGAGCGGAGTTCAGCGGTTCAGTGGTCAAATTCGCGGGAGGCTGTTCGCCTGACAGGTTTGGTCCAGTTCAAGCCACCCTTCGTGCAGATTGGGCCACGGCGCTACGCGGCTTAACGGCCGTTGAAAGAGATGAGAATCGAAACGCAACATCCGGTGCATCTGGTGGAATGCGAGGCCATCCTGACTAAGGGTCCGCTCTAGACCCTTGCCGTTACGGAAGGAAACATGGTTCCAGAGGTTCATGATCCCAGCCATCCAATCCAGCTGCTGCTGGTAATAGAAGCGCATGAGGTCTGCACCAATCTCCTTTTCTGAGGGAGAAGGCTGGTTCGACACCCGTAAATTGCCACCTAGCCAGCTGTCAGTTAGGTGAGTCGAGATAGGATAGGTCTTGAAGTCCGGATCCTTGCTCAACTCCTGAATCATCCGCATGAAGTTGGTGTAAAACGGCTCTACCCTTTGGTAATAGTTGAATCCGCGGATGGCTGCGTGCTGGGTCTTGATCGAATAGCTGCTCAAATCCCCTGGTTTGTCCAATGTCATCTCTCAGTGGGTTAAGATGACCGCGAAAACCATGGTTTGCATCTCCACTGGCAATTGGAACGGCAATCCATCGTGTGTGACGGTGCCGCGCGCCAGACAGCGGACCCGCTCGAAGGAATCGCGGTTGCGCTTGAGCTCTTCGCGGAGCTTCTCGTCCAAAGTGGCGTAAACATAGGACTCCGACTTTTTGGCCCGAACCCTTTGACCGTTGGGCAGGAGCATCGCTCCAGGCTCGATGTCGGTTAGGGCGAAGTCATTCGCCGAGTCCTTCATGTGGGCAAACGGATACCCATAGTGCTGGTCGGTCTGGTCGAAGTAGGCCAGGACTCCCCAAGGATCCGGGGTGCAGTCCATAACTGGAAAGTCCACGCCACCGGTGTAAGGCAAAATATCGGCGAAGATAGGCGCCGGCGCGTCGGCCAGTTCACCCAACTTGGCGCCAGGATAGATGTACTTGGCAGGGAAGAGTTGTGCCGGCCCCGCAAACCGCGATAGCGACGTGAAGAACCGGAATGCCTTCTGCAACTGGATGTGCGGAGTCAATGCGAACCCGATCTGAGGGGTAACGAACACCAGTGTCGTGTGAAGACCCCGCAACTTCTGGGGCTGCAGGTCGGTCCAGAGCTGATAGTGATAACGCAGGTGCCTTGCATTCAGGCACATTCCAGCAGCCTGAGCCGGAGATTGGAACCAAGGGGAGAGCATCAACGTCAACTGCTCTGGAGTGAGTCTGCTCATCTGAGTTAGTTGGACTTCTGGTTTGATTCTGGGGGTGTACTTCCAGTCGGCCAACCCTGGCGGGAAGTTTCCGATCCCAGATGCCACGAGGCACTTGTCGAGTGACCAGTCGACAGGCATCGGAAAATCCGTCAATTGGCGCGCACGAGCAACAGGTACAGCACAATTCAGCACATTCCTACCAGAGCGGTAAACATCGTAGAATCTGGAAAAGGAGGTTTCGGTTACTTTATGCCCCGGCTCAACGATGGTGTTCCACCGCTGGTTAGCTTCTTCGCTGGAAAAGATGCTGTTCACTTTCACCTCGTTTGTTTGCGCGCAGCGCAATGAAACCTGATGCGAGTCAAAACGGCGGCTCGATCCGCCCCACATACACCGCCGGACGGTGGCTGTCACAGGGGCCGATCAGAATCCACAGCGTCATAGTTTCCGGCGTTTCCCTCCTCCGATGCTGCGCCACGAACGCGACCTTGAGCGCGAGATACTTGCCCAGGCTCACGAGCCTGGCCGGCAGCCGTCCATGGAGCGCGGCATCGATTATCCGGACGATCTCACCCACCAGATAGTAGCCCTCGTCATCGAGGATGTGGGGCGGCGTGTAGCTGCGGAGCAACTCGGGGTGGATCCGCAGGGCGAAAGGAAAATCCCATTGCCTGGCCGTGCCAGTTACATTCCGCAGCGAGGCTCGCAATGCTTTCAGCCGAAAGCGTCTCTTTTCAAAAATGCGCTTGTGTCTCATGGGCGAATGTTTTTCGACGGACAGCCTCCTCGGAGCCTCCCGCTATTCCTTGGAGAGACGCCGGGGCCCTCCCTGGCGATGGTCGCGATCCACTCCAGTTGGAGAACGGTCGTTCGGAGTTCTTCCGAGACCCGATGGTTCTGGCCTTCGAGGCAGCCTACGTGCCGGTGAAGCTGTTCGTTTTCGCGGAGGATCCGGCCGACCTCTTGGAATCTGCTGGGGCTCTTATGCATACTTCACCCTTTCAAAAGGGACGGCGGCGGGCCGAACTGGGTGAGCGCCGCATGTATCACGTCCCTGGGTTTGTCACTGAGCTTGTCGGAGCCACAGCGGGGGCACCGGTGCGGAATCAGGGCTTCGCAGGTCAGACAAACCCTCCAGTCCCAGGGGCGCGCGGAAGCGTACCGTGGGTCAAGGTGGATTTCGGTCTTCTGTAGTATTACGTTCTTCCTCTTCATTTTGGTCCTTTCATTTACTGTTCTTTGTTGTCGTATCAGCTCGGCGGGTGTGCTCCACCCTGACCGGCAAAGATTTGTTTGATACTCATTTGATGGGGCCGGCGGGGCGGTCTCCAAGCGCACTAGCACTTCGTCATCGCAATGACCTTCCGATTCGAGCTTCTCGGTCCCGCCCAGGCCACCAGCGTCGCGGAACACTCGGCGCGGAAAGCAGTCACGGATCAGGACTGTCTTTAACCCGCCCAGATGTTTCCTCACCTTGTTCGGGATGAAAGCTGAGGCGGTCAATGCTTGCGGCGGGTCCGCCATTTCGCACGCCAGACCATGCTTCTGGGGCTCAAGAGGTGGGCGTCTGGGGCGTTGCTGTTTGTCAGTCGCCAGCGCGCTGATCGCCGGCTGGTTTTGCGGCCGGCATCTGATCGGGGCCCCGACCATCATCCGTGGACCTTCCATGTCACCCACGCTAGTGAGCGAACAATGCGTCAGGGTGCGAGCCCTTTTCCGCTGGCAGCGGATCGACCGGGGTGACATCGTCACTCTGAGGGATCCAACTTCCGTCGCCATCAAGCGGGTAATCGGGATTCCCGGGGACACGCTTCGACTGTGGATGGGCTATGTGTATCTCAACGGTATTCGCCTGGAAGAATCTTACGTGCCAACCGACGTCCTGACGGCAGCCGCCAGCGCCGGGGCAGTTCTGGCCGCCGGACCGGACGAGTACATTGTGATGGGCGACAACCGATGGGAAAGCCAGGACAGCCCAGATTACGGCCCGATCCGGCGCAGCTGCATTCGTGGTCGCGTTAGGAATTCAAACAGCTGCGGTTTTCTTATCAACCAAGAATGAAAATGGCCCTTTCTGGCGAGGAAGGTGTTCTCAGGCAACTCCCTGGATGCCTGCTCGTTAAGAACAGCGTCAGACGCTAATGGGTCGAACAGGCTTCGATAATAGCTTTCGTCGCTACTACCGAATCTCCTTCTTCACTAGGTCGATAAATGGCGATTCGGGGCAATAATCCAAAATAGTGATTAGCGTGCTGGATCCGGGAGAGCCCCGCAGGAGGCTTTTCGTGCAGGATTATATCGTGGTCAAAGAGTTGGCCGAACTTCTTGGATTAAGGCCCTTCAAGGTCGTCGCCGACGTGATGGAGTTGGGCCTATTCAAGCACGCTGACGAGGTGATTGATTTTCCGACGGCCGCGCTCGTCGGCAAAAAGCACGGGTTTGCGTTGGAACGGGTCTTGTGAACGGCAGCTTACTGCTCGCTGTCCAGCATCCGCATTTGGTGCTCGTCGTAGCGGGTTCCAGCGACGGCCGAGGCGGGAATCGCCTCCTCCAAGCGGGCAATGTCCGCCGCGGAGAGCGTTACCTGCAGCGCGCCCATCGATTCCGAAAGTTGTGCGCGCGTGCGAGCGCCAATCACCGGCACGATGCTCCTGCTTTTGGCCAATACCCAGGCAATAGCCAACTGGGCAGGACGGAGCTGTTTTTCAGAAGCCAGCCTTTGCAGCGTGTCGATAATTGCCTGATTGCGCTGGCGGTTAGCGCCGGTGAAGCGAGGGAAGCGCGCTCGCAGGTCGCCCTGGCTCGCCGGCTGCGAGCCGCTCAGCAGGCCGCGCGATAGCACACCATAGGCGGTGATCCCGATCCCAAGGTCCGCGAGTGCAGGAAAGATCTTTTCCTCTCCACGGCGACTGATCAACGAATACTCGATTTGAAGGTCGCAAATGGGATGCACGGCTTGGGCTCGGCGGATAGTCTCCACTCCAACTTCCGAAAGGCCAATCGCCCGGACATAGCCCGCTTTGACCAGTTCCGCGATGGCACCAATCGTCTCCTCGATAGGCACCTTGGGGTTGAGCCAAGCCGGGCGGTAAATGTCGATGTGGTCCACCCCGAGGCGAGCCAAGCTGTAAGCCAGGAAGTTCTTCACGGCGACCGGGCGCGCGTCATAACCGATCCAATTCCCATCCGGAGCGCGCAAAGCGCCGAACTTCACCGAAAGCAGGACCTTGTCGCGGCGGCCGCATAACGCTCGTCCGATGAGCATTTCGTTATGGCCCATACCGTAAAAGTCGCCGGTGTCCAGCAGCGTGACGCCCTGATCCAGCGCGGCCTGGATGGTGGCGATGCTTTCAGTCTCGTCAGCGGGGCCATACATTCCGGACATTCCCATGCACCCAAGAGCCAGAGGAAACACGCTTGGACCACCGGAGCCCAAACGCCGGAGTGCGCTATCGCTGTCGTAAATCATGGCGTGACTATACACAACCGTGGCCACCGCCTCTAGCCAGGTTTGCTGGCGGAATTGACTCCGCCTTCAAAAGGAGCAAGCTGCTGCTCCATGGAACTAGACTTTGACGGGCCTTTGGCTGACCGCGCGTATCCGATTCTGGCGAGCCTGGTCGTGCCGCGGCCGATTGCCCTGGTGACCACGATCAGCCCCACAGGAAAGGTCAACGCGGCGCCATTCAGCTTCTTCAACGTGCTGGGGGCGGAACCTCCTATTTTGGCGGTGGCGCCGGGTGATCGCGACGACGGCACCCCGAAGGACACGGCCAGGAATATCCGACTCACCCACGAGTTTGTGGTCAACCTGGTGGACGAGGCTCTGGCCGAAGCGATGAACAAATGCGCAGCTTCCTTGCCGTACGGCGAGGATGAGTTGCAGCACGCGGGACTGCACCCCTGTGAATCCTCGGTCGTAAAGCCTCCGCGCATCCTCGAAGCACCGGTGAGCCTCGAGTGCAAGGAGTGGGGCACCTTGAACATTGGCGACAATCGAGTTGTAATCGGTTTAGTGAAGCGGCTCCATCTACGCGACGAACTATTCGACCCGGAGAGGAAGCGGGTGAACAGCGAGCGCCTGTTTCTCATCGGTCGCATGGCCTCGCCCCACTGGTATTGTCGAACCGGCGACCGCTTTGAACTGATCCGGCCTGAGTGATTTGCCGATGTCCGAAATAGAAAGAACCAATTCGGCCTCCAATTAAACGCCAACCATAGGAAGACTCAATGAACCGCAGAACATTCGTAAAAGCCCTGCCTGCCGTAACGGTATTGGCCAGCACCACCGCCGGCTTTTCCCAGGATACGCCCACGCCCACCCAGGACCTGAAACCGATCACGCTTCCCAAACCCGATATGGACGGCGGCAAGTCGGTCCTGGCGGCCCTTAAGGAGCGAAAGACCACGCGCAATATCAACGCCAAAGAACTCCCGGCCCAGGTCCTGTCAAACCTGCTCTGGGCAGCCTTCGGAGTGAACCGGGAGAAAGGCTCATTCGGCAAGCCCGGCAGGACCGCCGCGTCGGCGAGCAACTCACAGGAAATCGATCTCTACGTTGCGCTGCCCGGCGGAGTTTATCTGTACGAAGCGATTCCTCACCGATTGGCACCCGTAGTAGCTGGAGACTTGCGAGGTCGGGCGGGTCGAGGGGCAGCTGCGTCCGCTCCGCTTAACATCTTCTATGTCGTTGATCTCACCCGATATGACACCGGGCCCGGCCAGCCCGACCGCCGGATCGGGGACCCGGAGGTTCAAAAGTCCTATTACTACACCGACACGGGCCTCATCGCAGGCAACGTCTATTTGTTTGCCGCTTCGCAGGGGCTGGCGGCCTGGTTCCACAACTGCAACAAGGAAGCCGCGGCGAAGGAGTTCAAACTGCGACCCGAACAGCGTGTGCTTTTTGCTCAGACGGTGGGCTATCCCGCTTAGATGCTCTCGGTCACGCATCAACCAATCCAGATATTTGAATTTAAGATATACGATACCCTAAAAATATAAGTGGACAAGATAAGGCGCCTGAGGTAGTCTTTGCGCACGTTCGATGAAAACTTGCATGAACATATTAGTCTCGATTTGGCCGACGACGTCGGTCGCGGAAGCGACACGTCATAGTCGGACCAGCCGGGGTAATGTGTTCTACCTCGGCCTATCCAGGGCGTATTGCGGGCAAGAGCCCAAAACCGGTTTGGATAGA
>PLZQ01000022.1 GCA_003152225.1 Limisphaerales bacterium
AGAGGATACTCTCAGCGAGAACGGCTCGGGTTCCGCCGGTTCCCAGGAGGACGGCCAGTGTGGCCAGCAGATGCACCAGCATTACAATCGTATTTTTCATGGGCAAGCAGCTTGCGCGGTATTGGAGTCGGGGGCAAGGGAGCCGGATTGCCGCCGGGGCGCCCCTCAATTACGAATTCGCCATGTACAGGCCACGAAGTCCCGCTTAAGCCGCGTAAGAACGCGTCTGCTTCGCCCGCGTGGCAAACCGAGCGACGCTGGGTCAGGCTCCACACGGCCTTCCTCTGCACGGGCCTCCCAAAAGGCTCTGCTGGTAACGGGAAGGATTACCGGCCTCAAATCGAAGGGGTCATTGAACCGAAGCGGCGGGCTGAAGCAAACTTCCTCATCTTTCGGGCAGCTTACCCTATCGGGCTGGAGGTAACGGAACACTCGCATAGATAATCTCGCCCCTCCGCCGCCGAACGGCGACCGCGAAGGGACTCTTGAATGCGGACTAATGCGCAAGGCTATCAAACGGGCCAGGAGGGAGCAAGTTGCGCCGTTTTGTAGTTCTGGGATTGTGCCGAGATGGTCCCCGGCGTTTCTCCGACGGCGACACCGGCAGCGCGATGTGGGTGCCTGCCTGAATCAGCAGCCAACGGTACGGGTCGTCGTCGGCCCGCCGCTTCCAGTCGCACTGGTCGCCCCGGAAATCGACAATGTCGCCGACATGCTGGAAGGGCAGGTCGAGCGCCGCGCCAGTATGACAAAACGCCGGTGGCCAGCCCACACCTGGTGGGAGGAGCAGAAAATGGAACTTGGTTTCTGGCCGCACAGTCGCACACTCGCCGAGCACAACACGATGGAAAAGCACTTGCTTTTTATCAGTATCAAACGGCTCACGGATCGCGCTCAACACCCGCTTTGTAAATCATGCGCACCCGCGCCGGGGCCTCAACCCACTCAATCTGCCCTTCTCGGCCTCGGCGTAGCCTTCCTGTTGTCCGCCACGGCCTCCCCGGTTTTCGCCACCACCCCGGCTGCACCACTGATGCCTATCCGTGGGGAGGTCATCATCAAACGCACGGCCTCGGCGTGGGAGTCGCAGCAGGTGCAGGAGCCGTGCATCCTGCCCAACCCGAAGGACCCGGCGCGCCTCGTGATGTTTTACTCCGGCGTGCCCGCGTCGAACCGGAACGTATGCTTCATCGGCAAGGCGTGGGCGTTCAAGTCCGACCCCTTCACGTGGCACCAGGACCAGCAAAACCCGGTTTTCAGCCCTGGGAAACAGGGCTGGGATTGCGGGAGCATCCGGCTAGATGCTGTGCTCTACATCGCGGAGGAGGACGCCTACTACATATATTATTCCGGCACCACAGCCTCGGTTCAGGACCGCATTGGACTGGCCGTCTGCCGGGCCGGGGCCGACGGATATTCCGGCATCGCGCCGACGGCCACCCAGCGCGTAGGCACAGACCCCGTGCTCTCACCCGAGCCGTCCGCGCCGTATTTCGAGCAGATGGCCTCCCAAGCGGCGGTGTTGCGCGAGTGGGATGCGAAGGAGCAGCGGTGGGACTGGTTCATGTATTACTCCTACCGTGGCAAGGACGGCATCCTCCCCGGCATCAGGTTGGCCATCTCCCGCGACGGGAAATCCTGGACGCGCCACTACAACGAAAAGGACCCACGCGGCATGGGCCAGATTTTCAAGTCCACGCCCGATGCCTACTACGAGTGGCACCAAGTCTCAAAAATCGGTGGCACCTATTTGCTCTCCATCGAAGTCGGCACCTCGGCTGGCAAACGTTGGCGTCCCGTCATTGCGGTGAGCCAACAACCCGCCACCGGCTGGACGCAGATCGACGTGGACTCGCTACTCCAGACAAAGTGGGAGGGCCTGTATCGCGACGACGCGATTTACCACGTCGCCACACCCGCGATTTATCAGATCGAGGGTAAATGGTATCTCTACGCGCAAGCTTGCCCGCTGCCCGGCAACGGCAACTACATTGACGGCCACTGGGACTTGTGGTGCATCGAATGCGACCGCCTGATCCCTACGCTGCCTGGCTGCGAAAGCATCTACATTCCCGGCAAGCCAACTGCTGTGGCACCCGGACGCTGATCGAGAGAAACACGGCCATCAACCGCATCCACGGCCTAACGGCACCGCTGGTTGTCGATGGGCTTAATCACACGAGCCTCGCTTCGCTGCGACCGCGCTTGCGCCCCTCAGTATCGAACTCTCAGAATCGTCAATTCCTCATCCCCTGCCGGAGATCGAAACGTGAGCTGATCGCCCGCTCTCCGCGAGAGTAGTGCCCGCGCCAGCGGCGAAAGCCAAGTGATCGCCCCGCGTTCGGGGTCCGCTTCCTCGACCCCCACAATATGGTATGCCGCTTCCTCCCCGTTCCCATGCCGGACCACGACGGTAGCGCCGAAGCCCACTTTCTCTTGATCAACGGGAATCTCCGCGACAACCACCGCATCCAGGGTCTGCTGAAGCCTGCGGATGGCCGACTCGATCTTGCGCTGGTCGGCTTCCCACGCCGGTCCTGCCTCGTTGCTCCTGGCCGCGAAAGCCTGCTTCTTTTCGAGCAGGTCTCTCAGGCGCTGTTTCATCCGATCAGCCCCCTCGCGTGTGATGTAGTTTCTGGTGCCGGGTGGAAGCTGAGGCCGAAAGGACGGCGTCTCCTCCGCGCCGGATTCATCATCTGACTCACGGGTAAAAGCCTTGCTCACAGAACGAGCCTACTGCCTGCCCAAACGTAATCAACCGGAAACACGCCAGCAGGACTGCTCAGTTGGCTGTGGCCACTACGCCATGATTTGAGACGGGCGGGGTAGGCTTAGCGGGGGTCGGCTCCCGCCAAAAAGACCTCAGTGAGCGTCGCTTCTGAGCAGGTTAGATCGCGCCAGCGCCTTCAGCATCGTTTTCAACTGCTCCGGCAGCAGCCGCTGGCCCTCCGCCTCCAAGTGCTCGAAGTTCGGATACGCCGCAGTGGGCGCTTCCACCGTCTCCGCGCCGCCCGGCGCTTGACCCATTGCGTCTTTCAACACGCCCAGAAAGCCAGCGAGCATGGCGCTCTGGTCGCCAATCTCCTTGGTCAACCGCTCCAGACTGCGCGTCTCCCAGAAGTCGCCCTCGTCGCTCACCTCGCCCAGAATGCCGAGTCTCTGGGCCTCGTCCAAGAGCGCGACCACGCCCAAGTGGCAGCGCAGGAAGTTGGGCAGGCCGCCGCAGCGCGGGTCGCTCGCGTAGTGCGTTTTACAAAAGGAATGCCATGACCAGCCGTCAAGGTCCGTCTGGACCATCCCCAGTTCGGGGTGAGAAACGTGACTAGGGAACCGGCACAGCCCGAAATTGGCTTGTTCGCAGCCGTCGCCCGGCTCCGTCTCAAAGGCGATGATGTTCGTAGGCCGGACATCCAGTTGGCGGGTGACGCCCTGGCGCTTGTCCGACGGGGACACCGGGAGCGCGATGTGGGTGCCTGCCTGAATCAGCAGCCAACGGTACGGGTCGTCGTCGGCCCGCCGCTTCCAGTCGCACTGGTCACCCGCGAACTCGACAATCTCGCCGACGTGCTGGAAGGGCAGGTCGAGCGCCGTCTGCCGAAGCTGCTGCACGAGCTTCCGGGCGTTTGCTTCGTCGCCCGTCGCCGCCAGTTGGTAATGGATTGTCAGGCCCATGTCGTGTCGCTGGC
>PLZQ01000552.1 GCA_003152225.1 Limisphaerales bacterium
AGCCACTAAATTCCCAGAATATCCTCTGCGCACAATCAGCAGCCGTGATGAAAGTGTTGTAAGTCGTTGGCCATGGTAAATTGGCATCCGGGGCGTTGTGTTTGATACCAACGTTCTCAAACGCACTTTCTTGGACGCAATCCCAATTCAGCGACCAGATTTGGTCCCACAGTCTTTCACGCGCAAATCGAGCAATGACGCGATGACGAGGTGTATTTCGCTGGGTCGCGACACCGCCGAGCCAGCGAGGTTCAGATGGAATATCGAGAGATTGCGCGAGCGCAAGTTTAGGATTTGGATTACCACGCGCTTCCAACTGCGCCATGACATCAGCCGCCCATATGTAGAGATGGTCTGGCGGAGGTAAAGGGAGCGATGGAAGCAGTGAAGTGCAGCCTAATCTCGCTTCGGCAGTTGCACGCTTTTCCCTCAAGAGCGCTCCAGGCCGTGGTACTAGTCCATAAGACATTCCAGCTCCAAGCATCAAAATCGATGGACGGTGGTTGCCATTTCCGTTCTGGCGCAACGTGGGAAAGTTATGCGGCAGCGTTGGCATATGCGTTCACAAGTTCAGGCGCCTACACGAGTAGGCCAACGTTGCAGCCTGCGGGGCCAGGGTCTTTCTCCTTCCGTAGCTCGGCGTGCATTTCAGCGACGGCGTCGGAGACGTATTTGAGGAAAGGAAGGAGGAGCCTGACGTATTTATCTTCGGCAGCCTGGAGGTCACCGCGCAATTTGTTTCCCTTGGCCTCAAGGGTTACTTTGGACCTGAGGTGCGATTTGTTCCCAGTATTCGCGCTCTTGGAGTGCTTGCGAGTTTTCAAAACTTCTCAGCCTACCTGCGTTGCTTCCGGTGGGCAGACTAGCTGATTGGGAGTGGGCGTAAAGGCAAATTGTTGATGGTTGAAGGAGTTGATGGTTAAGGGGGACGGAAGCCAGAGGACAGAGGGCGGTGGGCAAAGGCCCTATGATTCGGTCACGTCGGACCGGGCGATGGGGAAAGGTCAAAGGCCAAAGTGCAACATGCGGGCCGGGCACTGGCGCCCCCCAGGTTGTAACGAGTCTTCGTTCGTCCTGTCCGGCTACAGCAACAGTTTGACGCGACAGCCCTGGGCCGCTTTGCAGAGGGCTTCGTCTCGGGATGCCAGTGGGAGCTTCCGTCGCACCGCCAGTTCCAGATACGTGGCGTCATACACCGATGTACGTCCTTGCTCGATGGCGTCTTTGATTTCCCGGTCGGTCAGTGGCTTGAATCCCCGGCGCTTGGCGATCACCGAGCGGCCTGCCCGGAGTTCGGCCACGGCTTGCCGGGTATGCTCCAGGTTCGCGCCGCCCTCTGGCACCAACCGAGCCACGGCCTTTTCATGCCGGGTGATGACGATTTCCTCGCCGCGGACCACCCGGTCGAGCAGTTCGCCGAACCGGGTCTTCGCCTGGAATGGAGTCACAGTTGCCATAACGTCGCGTCAAATTGACTAGTCGTTGACTAGTTTAGTGCCGGCTAACTGGGCTGGCAACTCTCCTGTCAGTTTGTCGAGCGGAGGACTATCGTCCCCTTGCTCCCCGGCGCTCCGATACTGGGCTGAGTGACGGAATTCGGATTGAGGCAGCGGGGATGCGATGGTATTTGCCGGTCGGCGGCAGGGCGGTGCGCAGCTCGGGACTCCCAGTTTGCCCGAGGCGTCGGAACCGGCATCGCGGCCAAAATGCTTGAGCATCCGGTAGTGTGAACGGATTGCCCGCAGCAACGTCGGCTGTTCATGGTACGGGACGCCGTGAGCGGCGGCGGCCTGGCGGACCACGCGGCTGATTGCGGGATAATGCACGCTGCACACCTTGGGGAAGAGATGATGCTCGATCTGATAGTTGAGGCCGCCGACGTACCAGGAGAGGAGCAGGTTGCGCGGGGCGAAGTTGGAGGTGGTCATCATCTAATGGACGAGCCAGGTGTGTTCCATGGAGCCTTCGGCATCGGGCAGCGGGTAATCGGTGCCTTCGACCACATGGGCGAGTTGGAAGATCAGGCCGAGGATCGCGCCCGCGGTCAGAGTCATGGCGAGGTAGCCGATCAGGAATTGCCACCAGTGGATGCGGAGCACCAGCAGCGGCAGCACGATCGTCCATCCAAGCTGGAGGAGCTTGGTCACCACCAACACGGCGACCTCTCGCGGCGGGTTGTGCCGGTTCCGAAAGGGGCCGAGGTCCCGTTTCAGAAAGTACTTGTAGTCCTTGACGAATACCCAGAACAGCATGGCCAGACCGTAGGCGAAGAAACCATAGATATGCTGATAGCGATAACGGCGGCGGAGCGGGGTACCGGCGGAGAGCCGCAGGAAGGGGCCCATGTCGATGTCTTCGTCCACGCCGTCGATGTTGGTGTAGGTGTGGTGGATGACGTTGTGGGTGATCTTCCAAATGTAACTATTCGCGCCGAGGAGGTCGAAGCTGAGGCCGAGGAGGTAGTTGACGGCGGGACGGTCGGAGTAGGCGCCGTGGAGGGCGTCGTGCGCCACGCTGAATCCGACGCCGGCAATGCCGATGCCGAGCACGACGGCCAGGCCAAGCATCGCGAGCGGGGTAAACCGATTCGACATGATGGCGGCGTAGGAACCGACAACCACGCCGAAGAGGAGGAGGGTCTTCAGCCACATGCACCAGTTTGCTTTCGACGAGCGCCGGCTGGTCTCGAAATAGGCCGCGACACCAGTTTTGACGTCGTGGACGAACGCCGCAGCCGCTCGGCTGGGAAAGCCGACCTTCGTCGCATCCACACCGAGCATTTCCGTGCTGTGCTGAGTCATTCTGCGCTCACCGTCCTCCCTGTGTAAGCGCCCGCGCCAATACTTAGATTGCATTTCGGCAATAGCCTTGAGCTATTTGCCGAACTGAGAATCCCGGCCTGGCCCCAGGAATCCCCGGCTTGAATTCCAGTCTCAGCCCGGATTGAAGATCGCCCGCCAGGGCTGCTACTCTTACGGCGCAATTTAGTTGCCTTTCTGTGGCGCAGCCTCCGCTGGTTGCGCCGTTTCTTTCCTCGGAATTAAAGTGGCGGCGAGGGTTTGGACAAGAAAGACCGGTTCTTCGCTGCTTTCGGTGGAATCAGGCTTTGGGACAGCTCCGTTAGGAGCTCCATGTTTATAGAACACGAGCCCCAAAACGCCATCCAAGCTCCGTCAGGAGCGGCATGGTTCGAGTTGAGTGTGTGGCTACGCAGGAGTTCTTGATGTTCATCTCCATGCCGCTTCTGACGGAGCTTGTTTCAATCAAGGAGGGCTTCAGCTATAAACATGGCGCTCCTAACGGAGCTGTCACCACACGCCAGCATCGTATTCCACTGGAAACAGCAAAGAACTGAGATAGCGGCCGCTACGTGCTCCGGACGTAACCCCCGCAGGCCGCCTGCCCGCTACGGCGGTGGACTACTTTCTGGACCCAGATGCCACGTCTTCCAAGTTGTCTATAGCGGTGGCTGGGTCCGGAGCCTGGGTGGCTGTTTTCGGATGTTCCGCGAGGCCGGGAAAGCGACGCGGTTCAGGCAGAATAAGTCCGGCGGCCAGGAGGCCGAGAAGGCCGCAGCCGCACCAGAGGGCGAGCGGGCTGACGGCGAACAGCATCATACCGAGGCTGGGACCGAAGATGAAGGCCACGGACCAAACCATTCCGTAAGTCCCCATGTAGAGGCCGCGCTGATGCGCAGGGGCGAGGTCGGCCACATAAGCGCCAGCGAGGGGCATGGCGATCATTTCGCCCAGGGTAAAGAGGACGACGGTGAACGCGAGCAAGGGCAGCGTGCGCGTCAACGCATTTGAGGCAAACCCCACCCCGATGAGCAGGTAACCGAGGGCGATCATCCGCCGCACGGGATACCGCTTGGTGAAGGTGGTCAATGGCAGCTCGCACAACACGACCAGCGCGCCGTTCAAAGAGATCACGAGGCCATAAATCGAAGGCGAGAAGCCGTTCCGGGTGATCTCCAGGCTCATCGTCGAGAAGACCTGCACGAAGACAAGGCCGATGGCCAGGGACGCGCACAGTATCTGCCGGAACCGTTGGTCCGTGCGCAGCACGTTCCAGGTCTCGCGCAGGCTGTTGTCCGTCCGCGTGCCGCGCAGGCCGCTCGGCAAAGCGAACCACGCGACGAGCCCATAGAGGAGCGAAGTGGCGGCATCCCCGACGAACAGCCAGAGGAAGGAATGTTTGGCCAGCAATCCAGCGGTGGCCGGACCAAAGGCAAAGCCGGCGTTGAGGGCCATCCGATAGGCGGCAAAAGCCGTGACGCGCTGTCCGGCGGGCACGAGATCGGCCAGCAAGGCGCTGCTGGCGGGCCGGTAGAGTTCGCCGGTCAGCCCGGCCAGGCCAGAGAACAGGACGATCAGTGGCAGGCCGCGGGCCTGGGAGAGGCTGAGCATGGCCAGCGCGGCCGAGGCCATCGAGAGCACGATGGTTTTGCGGCGACCGAGCCGGTCGGCTAAGTAACCGCCGAGCAGGCAGGCGCCGAGGGTGCCGACGCCGTAGGCGCCGATGGCCAGCCCCGCCTGCGCCGAGGTATAACCCAGACGGGTCATGTAAATGGCCAGGAACGGCAGCACAAACGTGCCGAACTTGTTCAGAAAGGAGCCGAAGAACAGAATCCACGCCCCGCGCGGCAGGGTGCGCAGGTTTTCTCTCAGGCTGGCCTGTGTCTCGTTCATATGTTCAGCGGAGCCGGCCCCTGGGCGCCGTGGGCAAACAAAAAACCCACCGGCTTCTCAGCGGTGGGTTCGATAAAATCTGGTGTTTCAGGATTACGAAAGTTCTTCACCCCAACCGCTGCCGTGGCGCGCGAAAATTCGGGTTCCGACCTCGCGCCACGACGTCTTGCGGACCGCGTAAGCGTAGGCGCCGCGCAGTCTCGGACACATCAGTTGAGGCATCGTGTTCATTTCCGTGCCGTGAACATACGACATTTCCCGCCGCGGTCAAAGCCTTTTCAGCTCGTTTCCATTTCAATGGAGTGATCACGGCGGTCGTCCAGCAGGGGGATGGTCTCCCCGGACAATTCCTGGCCATCGAGGACGTATTTATTGGAGCGGGAGGCCCCATCGGGGAGGCGGCTGATGGTAATGTTGTAAGGGGTTTGGCGGTAGCGGTAGTGGATCTTAAACGTGCTCCATGTTTTCGGCAGACGAGGCGCCAGGCGTAATTGATCGCCTTCCAGATGAATGCCTAAAAGGGTTTCCAGCAGTAGGCGATACATCCAACCGGCGGAACCCGTGTACCAGGTCCAACCGCCCCGCCCGGTGTGGGGCGCGAGGGCGTAGATGTCGGCGGCGATGACGTAAGGTTCGACTTTGTAGGTGTTGACTTGGCTGGGAGAGGCGCTGTGGCGGACGGGATTGAGCAGTGTGAATAGGTCCCAGGCCCGCTCGGTTTCTCCCATCTGCGCAAAGGCCATGGTGGCCCAGATGGCGGCGTGAGTGTATTGGCCGCCATTTTCGCGCACACCGGGGCTGTAGCCCTTGATGTAGCCCGGATTGAGGGCGGACTTATCGAAGGGAGGATCGAATAGCTGGATCAGGCCGGCGTCGCGGCGGACGAGGCGCAGGTCCAGGGCTTGCATGGCCTGGCGGGCGCGCTGGGGCTCGGCGGCGCCGCTGAGCACGGACCAGCTTTGCGGCAGCGAATCGATCTGGCATTCCGGGTTGGTTTGGGAGCCGAGGGGTTCGCCGTTATCGAAGTACGCGCGACGATACCATTGTCCGTCCCAGGCATGTTGCTCGATATTCTGTTGCAGTTGCCGGGCCTGGGCAAGGCAGCGCTCGGCAAAGGCCAGGTCGTTGCGGCGGCGCGCCAATTCGGCAAATTGGGTTAACACGTCGTAGAGAAAGAAGGCCAGCCAGACACTTTCGCCACGCCCCTCTTTGCCTACCAGATTCATTCCGTCGTTCCAGTCGCCGCCACCCATGAGCGGCAGACCATGTTGGCCGAATTTGAGTCCATGTTCGATGGCACGAACACAGTGTTGATAGAGGCTGGCGGACTCTTCGGAGCGATTGGGCAGATCATAGTAGGATTCCTCTTCCGCTTTGAGTGGCCGGCCTTCAAGAAAGGGAACAGACTCATCCAGGACGCCGGTGTCGGCGAGGCAGGCGACGTAGCGGCAGGTCGCGTAGGGCAGCCACAGATAGTCATCGGAAAAATGCGTGCGCACGCCGCGGCTCGTGGGCGGATGCCACCAATGCTGCACATCGCCTTCGCGGAATTGATGAGCAGCGGCGCGCAGGAGGTGCTCGCGCGCGAGGGCTGGCTCGGCGTGCACCAGGGCCATGACATCCTGCAATTGGTCGCGGAAGCCGAAGGCGCCGCCGGATTGATAGAACCCGGTACGGGCCCACAGGCGGCTGCTCAAGGTCTGATACAACAGCCAGCCGTTGGCCATTACATTGACCGAGGGATCGGGCGTTTCGACCTGCACAGCGCCGAGCGTTCGGTTCCAGTGCTGCCAGACGCCCTCGAGGGCAGCGCGACTGGCCCCGGCGGTCCGGAAGCGGCGGAGCAGGGTCTGCACCTCAGCGGCGCTCCGCCCCACCCCGAGGCGGAAGGTGGTTTCCTGCTCCTGCCCGGCGGGCAGATCAATGGCCACTTGCACGGCGCCGCAAGGGTCCAGCCCCACTCCCACCTTGCCCGAGAGCCGGGTCCGCTTGAGGGCCGCCGGATTGGACAGACTCCCGTTGCGGCCCAGAAACTCTTTCCGATCTCCTGTGAAGTTTCGCCTCTGATCACTTACGTCGATGAAGGCGATGCGATCGGCGAACTCGGTGTTGTAAGCGTTGCGTGCCAGTAACGCGCCGCTTTTGGTGTCCATTTCGGTCTGGACGTGCAGCAAGCTCTTCTGGCGCAGTTCACCAAGGACCCATTCCCAGTAGCCGGTGACCGATAAGCGACGCGGCCGTCCCGAGAGGTTGCGCACTTTCAGAACCGCGAACTTCACGGGCGCGTCCATGGCCACATAAACGGTCAGCTCCGAGGCGATGCCGTTCTCGGTGTGTTCGAAGACGGAGTAACCGAAGCCATGACGAATGACGTAAGGGGTGGCGCCACGCGCCGGTAACGGAGTGGGCGACCAGAATTGGCCAGTTTGCTCATCCCGGAGGTAGAATGCCTCACCCGTGGTGTCGGAGATCGGATCATTGTTCCAGGGCGTGAGGCGAAACTCGTGGCAATTCTCGATCCAGGTGTAGGCGCTGCCGCTTTCGGAAATGACCGTTCCGAAATAGGAATTGGCCAGGACGTTGACCCAGGGAGCCGGAGTCACTTGGTCAGGCTGCAGGGTGATGACATATTCGCGTCCATCCAGGGTGAAACCGCCCAAGCCATTATTAAGAATCAGTTCACGCGTTGGGAGTGGCCTTGGGGAATCGCGGAATGGCGGGCGGACCGGCGCAAGCAATGGAATGATCGGACCGGGGTTGCCGGGACGATTCAGTTGTTCGGCCAAAGTTCCGTTTTCGTCGGATAGGACCACGCGCGCCACCGACTGGAGCAGCACGCGGTCTTCACTGGGGATTTGGTCGAGGCGCCGAACAAAGATGCCGCCCGGTTTGTCGAGTATTTGGGCGTCGATGCCCGACGCAATGAGATTAATGATTTGGTCATGCAAGGATTGGCGATAGACCGACGAGTCTTCGTTGAGGATTAGCAGGTCAACCGCCAAGCCTTTCATGCGCCAGTAGGCGTGCGCTCGAATGAGCTGTTGGACGAACTCGATTTTGCCGGAGTCACTAATGCGCAGCAGGATGATCGGTGCGTCGCCGGAGATGCCATAGCCCCAGAGCCCGCTTTGGCCGCGGCGGTTATTGACCAACATGCCCGAACTGGCGCGCCGGGCCGAATCGGCATAAATCAGAGCACCTGCCAACTGGGCATAGAGCTGCGCCTCAGCCTCTGAAGCGTTGAGGTGGCGCAAGGTGACCTGGCTATGGGTCCAGGCAAGATCCAGCGCGCGGTCCGCCATGCGCGGGTTATAATATTTTTCCACGAGTGCCAGCGCCGCCTCGCGTGTTTCCGCAACGCCCATGACGAGATCCACCCGGACCGATTCATGGGGTGGCAGTGTGACCGTGCGCCGCAACGAGGTAATGGGGTCCAAGACCGAACCCGTGGTGTTGGACAGTGACGAGAGGCTGTCCATGGCAATAGGATTGGCGAGCGTCCGGCCGCGCCCGATGAAATTGGCACGGGCGGTTTCACAGGAGACTTCGCCCGGCTCGCCGTCCTGCCCGACCATGAAATTCAGCAGCCAGGGCGGTTTCTCACCCTCGGAGCGAGCGCGGCGGGTGCAGAGAATGGCCGGGCGTGGCTGCACAAATTCGGTTTGCACGAAAAGATTGCTGAAGGCGGGATGCGAGGCGTCCGCTGCGGAAGGAGCGAGTACCACCTCGGCATAACTGGTCAGTTCAATCACGCGCCGTGCGTGCGAATGGTTGGTCAGGGTAATGCGCCGCAGCTCCACATCGTCTTCGGGCGAGACGCTGATTTCGGTGTGCATTTCGAGGTCGGCCTGACGTTGGCGAAACTCGGCGCGGGCCTGAGTGAAGATGGCCTCGAAGCGTTTGCCTGCACGCAGGCAAGGCTGATGCGCGGCAGACCAGAACTCGCCCGTAACGACATCGCGTAAATAGATAAAGGTGCCCCAACAATCGCGGGTGGCATCCTCCCGCCAGCGCGTGAGGGCGAGATCTTGCCAGCGGCTATAGCCGCCGCCGGCGCTGCTGACGACGACATGATAGCGGCCGTTGGACAAGAGATGGACTTGCGGTGAATGCAGATTGGGATCGGTAAAGACGCGCATGAGGCCTTCGCCGTCGCCGGCAAACTTCCGCGATTTTACCAATTCAAACTCTTCGGAAAGAACCTTGGAGATGGTTTGGGGCACGCGCTCCTGCAATAACAAGTCCGTCGCTCGGAAGGACGGACACGACAGGAAGCGCCGTTGCATGGGACGGTCCAACACCGAATACGCCAAGGCCAGCAGGCTCATCGCTTGATGATGCGCCATGAACGAGCGGATGGTGACACTGGACTGGCCCGGCGGCAGACGCGAAGCAGTGTAATCAACCGCCTCGTAAAAGCCGTAAGCGCCCTCGCGTCCCTCCGCGGCGAGCCGTACCAGGTTCTCACAAGCCTGCCGGGGCGCGACCATCAGCGCCATTGCCGTGGCATAAGGAGCAATCACCAAGTCATCCACCAGGCCCCGCTTCAAACCCAGACCCGGCACGCCAAAAGCGCGGTACTGGTAGTTCAGATGGGCGTCGGTCCGGTTGTACCCCGATTCGGAAATCCCCCAGGGCACGCCGCGCAACCGGCCA
Source organism: Limisphaerales bacterium (assembly GCA_003152225.1). Taxonomy (GTDB): domain Bacteria; phylum Verrucomicrobiota; class Verrucomicrobiia; order Limisphaerales; family UBA8199; genus PALSA-1440. The sequence continues at coordinate 9,348 of PLZQ01000552.1, forward strand.
TACTCGATTTGCTGGCGGACGGCCCCGTTGCAAGTTTGATCCAGCAAAGTCCTTTCATAGTTCGGCATGACCAGCAGCGGCATCAAGTACTCGAACATCGAGCCGCTCCAGGACAACAATACGGGATCTCCGCCCAAAGAGACGACCAGCCGGCCAAGCGTGAACCAGTGGTCCTGCGAAACTTGTCCCGTGGCGATAACGACATAGCTGCATAACCGGGCCTCCGAGGCTAGCAGGTCATAATAGCTGGTGTCAGCCCGGCGTTCGGCCACGTTGTAGCCGATGGAGAACAGATCGCGGGCCGAATCGAACAAAAAGCTGAAATCCATCACGGCCAGATCGGCTTTTTGCCGGAGCAGGAACTCCAGCGTCAGGATGCGCTGGCTCGCACGGCTGCTGGCTTCCTGTAAGCAGCGCAACCATTGAGCGAGACATTCTTCCTGCTCCCGGGACGGGGCAGGTTCGGAGGCGGGGGCTTGCCGTGCCGCTTCGAGCAATGGACAGAGCGACTGAGCCAGCTCGGACACCTCGCGCAGAGTCGGCGCGAGATCGAGTTGGGCGAGTTTGGCACCGAGATGGTCCGGAGGGTCGCTAGACGCCATGGAAAGCGCCCCTGCCGACAACGCCAGCCACGGCGCGAGGAAAAGCAAATCCTCCAGGTGGTCCCGACAGTTCCGTTCCAGGGCGTGGCCCCACCATTTCAATTCCTCATCGGCCTGGTTCCCGAGCGCGACGGCAATGGCCGCTGCACGGTTCGTTGTCTGTTGAAGCAGATCAAAAGCTGCGCGCAGGGTTGACGGCGGCTTAGCCAGCTCGGCCTCAAGCCGTTCCAACTGCAGCCTTTCCGCAGCGGGGACTGCCAAACCCTTGAGAATTCCGGCCGTGTCGCGCAATCCGGCGAACAGTTGCGGAGCAAGGATTGTTTGAGCCGGCAATTCCGCCAAGCCGGGGCCGAGGGTCATCAGGTGCCCTGCGAGGTTGCCGCTGTCCACACTGGAAATGTAGCGCGGCTGCAAGACTTCCAGTGTTCGGGTCTTATACCAATTGAAGAAATGGCCCCGGTGCCGTTCTAGGCGCTGCATGGTGCCCAGGGTGTTCTGCGTGCGTTGCATCAGTTGTCCAACGGACAAATAGCCGAAGTCCCAAGCCGCCAGGTTGGCCAGCAATGCCAGACCCATGTTGGTGGGCGAGGTGCGCGCGGCAACCAGCAACACGGGCGATTCCTGGAAATTATCCGGGGGGAGCCAATTCTCTTGTTCCGTAACAAAAGTCTCAAAGAAGCGCCAGGTCTTGCGCGCGGTGACTCGAAGGAAGGCAAGTTGCTCGGGTTCCAATTCCGGCGCCCGAGGTTCGATCGGCTGGCTGATGCGCCAGGCAATCCAGGGAGAAATGAACCAAAACGCGAGGATCGGCAATGACCACGGCGGAAGAGGATGGCGCATAAGGAGCAGGAAAAGACCTCCCGCCAGAGCAAGGGCGGGCGCGAGCCACATGGTGCCATAAAAGCCGGCGAGGCCGCTTCCGGCGGCGCCTTCGGCATCGCTGGCGGTTTGCCATTCCAGGAGTCGTTTGCGAGTAATCAGCACGCGCACCAGCGTCCGGCCGATGGCATCCAGGCTGACAAAGGCGTCGTACGGCAGGAACACGTAGGTAAGAACGGCTTGGCCAAGCTGCCGTCCACACGAGCCAACCCACGCTCGCAGATGAGATCTAAGTGACACTTCGCGCGGTCTGCGAAGGAGTTCGACGGTCGCCGACAGTAATGCCGGCAGGGTGATGATCAAGAAAACGATCAGCGGCCCAGTCGCGCCGAGTTCGGGAAGCAGGAGCCAGTTGCCGATCAGCAAAAGCAGCAAGGCCACCGGCACCAGACTGCGGCGGAGATTGTCAAATATCTTCCATTGGGACAAGCCGGAGAGGGGGTTGGCGATGCGCCGGGCATCTGGGCCCGGGACGCGGGGCAAAAGCCATTGGGCGATCTGCCAATCGCCGCGAATCCAACGGTGGCGCCGATTGATGTCGGCATTGTAGCGGGATGGATATTCTTCGTAAAACTCGACGTCGCTGACGAGCGCCGAGCGCGCAAGGCAGGATTCGATCAGGTCGTGGCTGAGGACCGTGTTCTCTGGGAAACGGCCGGCGACGGCTTGTTGAAAGGCATCCACATCATAAATCCCTTTCCCAATAAAGGAGCCTTCTTCGAAAACATCCTGGTACACGTCCGACACCGCCCGGGTGTAAGGATCAATCCCGACCTCTCCGGCAAAGAGTTTGACAAACCAGGACCGGTCGGCGCTCGGCAAACTCACGCCGACGCGCGGCTGTAATATGCCGTAGCCCTCAATGACCACGCCTTTCACTGGATCGAAGCACGGCCGGTTCAGCGGATGAGCTATTGTTCCTACGAGTTGGCGTCCGGCATCGCGCGGCAGTTGGGTGTCGGTGTCAAGCGTGATGACGAATTTGATGGCAGGCAGAATGGAGGTGTCGCCGACAATCTCCGAAAAACATCCTTTAGACTTGCCACGCAACAGAGCGTTCAACTCAGTCAGTTTGCCCCGCTTGCGTTCATACCCCATCCACCGACCTTCGAGTTGGTTCCAGCGGCGAGGCCGGTGGAACAGATAAAAGATGTTGGGCCGGTCGGATTGGTATTTGAGGTTCAGGAGTTCGATGCCTGCCCGCACGCGCTGAACCAACGATTTATCTTCCGGCCGGCTTTCCTCCGGAGCGTCCGTGAAATCGGTCAACAAAGCGAAATGAAGATACCGGTCGCGGTTGGCCAGATAATGAATCTCCAGCGTTTCAATGAGCCGGGCCACCGCGATGGGGCTAGTTAACATGGTTGGCACGACCACCATCGTACGGCACTCGGGCGCGATGCCGGCGGAGTAGTCCAATCGCGGTAACAGGCGGGGTTTAACCAAAAGGGTGGAGAGCCAATTCATCAACGCGACGGCCAGTTGACTGGAGCAAACGAGGAAAATGAGCGTGAAAACAACGAGTTTCCAGCTCTGCACGTCGTGCGCCAAGGCCTGCTGTAAAAACCCGAAAGTTCCCAGGGCAGTGAGCGACAAAACGCCGCCTCCGTAAAATGTGAGTGGATGCCTGCGAAAGCGCCGTTCGAGGACTTTTTGCCATGGCCACCGGACCTCGACGGCGCGTTCCAACAAAGGTAGTCCTTTGTCGATCAGATAAAAACCCACATGAGCCATCCGGTCTGCTATTCCCTTTTCGCGAGCACTCGCTTCGGCCAGTTTGATGGCTTTTTGTGCGACTTCGTCCTCCAGCAGTTGACTGCGCCGCGAAAGATCTTCAACCGAATGGCGATATCGATCGCGAGTGGTGAAATCCATTTCCCCGTAAACTCTGGCCGGGTCGAGGCGCAAAGTCTGCTCGACCCGGCTCAGGGCCTCGACAAACTCGCGCCAGTCCAAAGCGCCCAGGAACCGCAGACTGTTAATGGTATGACTGACGGAAACTTGGTCGGCGGCCTGGTTCTGGCTCTCCAGATGGACCAATTGCTCCACGAAAAGCCCCTGGTGGGTGAGACGCTGCTCCAGCCAGCTCCGTGCCAGGTGCATCACCGGGCCCTGTCGGGACAAGCGTTGGCAGAATTCCGCCACGAACGCGCTGGACATCGGAAGGGTGGACTGCGCCATGTCGGCCACCACCACCACGAGGTGCGACGGATTCTTGTCCGCCATTTCCTGCAAACGCTCCACCCACAGGTCGGCGAGGTCGCGATCATGGCGGGCAATTGTCAATCGGGCGGTGACCCGTCGCAGGTTCTCAATCAAGGCCAGCCGGAGCATAATCGGAATGGCCCACAACTCGCCCAGTTTCAAAGTCGATACGGTTTGGTAAGCCGCGACGAAGGCGTGCAAAGGTTCCGCATCGAGTTGCGCATCCACGTGCGAAATCAATTCCAGCACCATGTCATAGACGCGTGGAAGCCCGGCAGAAGGACCCGTCCGAACGCGAGGTAACTCGCGGCTGTAGCCGTGCGGCAAATGTCGGCGAGCCGTCTGAATTTGCTCTTCGATCAGGTAGGAATTGTCGAGCAGCCATTCGGCAGCGTGGGTGACGCGTCGGGTTTGGTCCACCGTCTGCGTTGCATGGTTGTAGGCCCTTAGAATCTGTTCATTCTGGCCCAGTCTTGCCAGCAGCCGATTGGAGGACCGATGGGTGACTAGCTGGTGGCTCTCCGCGAGGGCTTTGGCGTGGCGAACCAATTGTTCGATGCTGAACACCTCCGCCCGCAGGGGCGCTTCATCTGGCGAGGCGTCGCCATGGACTCGCTCGGCCACTCGGCTCAGCAAGCCTTCCAGCCCGATTCTTGTCCCCGACACATGCTTAACTAATGAGGAGATGCCTGGTCTTGATAACTTCAAAAGAATACTTGGTTAACAGAGATGATGGCACAGGCAGGGGACAAACGCACGTTTTGTGGAAGTCGAAACATCGGTCATAGAGTCTGGTGCTACGAGAGCAGGCGAAATGCCGTCCTTGTCTCCAACTCCCCAACTCGCTGATTTCTAATTAGTTGCGCATTTCAGTTGAGTCATATGTAGTGCGGTTAAATGCGCTAAATCGTGCATATTGCAAGGCTCCAGTTCAGGTCCTAATGCAATTTGCAAGTTTCCGCCTCGGCTGTGGAACTCTGCTGCAAGGGCAGTCGGACCAAAAACTATGGTTCCGCACGCTTTGGGGTGACTTGCGAGTGGCTTGGCAAGGTCAACTGCGAGCGCAAGCCGGACAACACGTTCTTGGGGTTCGTGTGGTTCGCGCGTTGGAGCGGGATGCCGGACAGCATCCATCTTTCAGTCGCCCGTAACGCTACCAAGTCGGGCGCACCCCTTCCACGGTGATGACCTGTCCCTCAGTCATCTGGGTGGTGGTGCCATCTCGGAAGGTGACAAGCCCATCGCCGCGGACGCGCGTTCCGTCGTACATCCCAATGATTACATTGGGCGATTGGAGGGGTATCAAGGCCCCGGATTTGTACACGACTACTTTGCCATTGCTAAAGCGGATGGTGTCCAGTGTGGGCAAGGGGGCGCCCTCCAACGTCAAGAGTTGGCCGTCCACCAGGCGGGAGCGGCGCCCGCTCCCGCGCACATAACTGCCGTCGGGATTGATACCCGTGCCATCGGGTAGGACCAGCGTGTCCGTCAACGGCTCGCCTTGGCCATCTTTGAAGACCATCACCTTGGGTCCGCTCATGGTAATATGGTCGAACGCGGGCATAATCGAGCCGTCCGGATTCAATAGGTACCCATCGGGGCGAAGAATCTGCCCTTCATTCAACTGGCGCTCCTTGCTTTTGTTGATTCGGAACGTGCCATTGGTGAACACCACTATGCCGCCCGGCAACGTCATCTCGTCCTGCAGCAGCGACAACTCGCCGCCCCGCTTGAGCAAAGTGCGGTTGGTGCGACAGGTCACGCCTTCGGTGGCGGAATTGGACTGGGCGAAGAGCAGGCCCGCGTTTGCGGCCAGCAGGAATTGAATGACTACAAACCATCGAACGCACAAACGCTTCATAATGCTTTACTATACCCTGGCACCGCGGATTCACCAAACATTATTCGTTGAGCACGGAGCCGGGCGCATGTGATGGTAACGCACTCATTCCTCCGCAACGTATGCCGGCGGGAGGACGCGTCTGTTAAGCTACTGCGTTCCGACCCAATTTCAGGAGGCATCGGCGCGCGGGGACGTCCTGCGAGTCGCAGCAACAGGGTTCCGGATGGTCTATCACGCCTTCACGGTTGCGCCCTTGGGCGAGAGGTTGCCATATACTTTCCGCAGGCCTTCAGCATTGTAACTGTGAGTAGAACCTTCACGCGAACGGACTTTCAACGAGCGGCCAACCAACTCGATCATTACCCCAGCAAAGCCATGGAGATCAATAAACAGTCCGAGGGCGCAGCGCGGAAAATCGGGCCGCCGAACGAGCGATTCGATGGGCACCAGGGGAGAATTGAAGTTCGGTTCCAGAATGACGTCGCGTTTTGCTGGTGGTGGGGAGGCGGGCGCACTGGCCGGCGCTGGTTCGACGGTCGTTTCTGCCGGCGCGATGCGGGGGCCATATAGCTTGCGCAGCGCATGGAAGTTGTAACTCATCGTCTTGCCCTCAGCGGAGCGCACCTTGATGGAGTTCTTCACCACCTCCACAACCACACCAATGTTGCCCTTTATATCAACCTTTTGGCCCACAGCGCTGTTCGGGAAATTGGGATCACTGACCAGCTCGGAAATAGGTTTGCCCGGAAGACCGGGGCCAGGGTCTGTCATATTGTTTTGTACGGTATCAGCGGATTCAAGCACAGGCACATCCTGCGCTTAAACCCGGCGGTTGGCGATACGTGATTTTCATGGGCAAATACCAAGTCGTTTTTCTCTCGCTTCGCCCGGCGAGGTGACGGAACCTGTGGCCGGCCCGGATTTAAACGATTATGAATGCCCAAGACCCCAACGCGACCATGGCGGTGTACCTCGACCTGGAGAACATCGCGCTCGGCGCCCACGATGCCCACTACCCGACGTTCAACATTCAGAAGGTGCTCGAACGGCTGCTGCTCAAGGGGCATATCGTCGTCAAGAAAGCCTATTGCGACTTCGAGCGCTACAAGTCGTTTAAGCGCGACCTGCACGAGGCCGCTTTCGAACTCATCGAGATTCCCCACGTGCGGCAGTCCGGCAAGAACTCGGCCGACATCCGGATGGTGGTCGATGCCCTGGATCTGTGCTACACCAAAGGCCACGTCGATACCTTTGTCATCCTGAGCGGCGACTCGGACTTCTCGCCGCTGGTCAGCAAGCTGCGCGAGAATGCCAAGAAGGTTATCGGCGTTGGGGTGAAGAATTCCACCTCCGACCTGTTCATCAGCAATTGCGACGAGTTCATTTATTACGACGACCTGGTCCGCGCGGAGCCGTCCCGAGCGCGGCGCCGCACCACGACGAGCGTCTCCGTGCCGAAGCCTGTGGAAGGCGAGAACCAGGGGCCTTCGCTGGAAAAGGCGTTTGACCTGGTGGTAGAAACCCTGGAAGCCATCACCCAGGAGCGCGAGGCGGACGAGCCGATCTGGGGTTCGATGATCAAGCAGGCGATCAAGCGCCGCAACCCGGGTTTCAACGAGCGCGCCTATGGGTTCCGTTCGTTTAACGATTTGCTGCTGGAAGCGCAGAAGCGTGGCCTGCTGAAGCTGGAGGCGGACGAGAAGTCAGGTGGTTACAGGGTTCAGGCGGTGGATTAGCTCATTTCAAACCATTAACAACGGCCATTTACAGCCGGCGCATCATCCAGTATAATAATCGCGCCCGCGGAGAAACTTATATGCCGCAGGCAAGTCAACCAACAGCATAGAAGCAAAGTTATGGGCGATAAATCCCCGAA
>PLZQ01000289.1 GCA_003152225.1 Limisphaerales bacterium
CAGGTGTCGGTCAATGATAATGTCATATCCCGAGCTGATAGGGTTCAAGAAATGCACACTATCATTAACTGGCACCTCCAATAATAACTCGGGTGCGATTGGCATCGCACCCGAGTGAGGAACTGTCTTGTGTTTCTGCGCCGACCGGCGGGTCGCGCGATCAAGAGGCGCTTTTGGCAGACTTGAGCACGTAGTACCAGGGCTTCATGCCAGCAATGGTCACGTCGCCGCTCTTCCATTCCATGAACAGGTAAGAGGCGCCATTGATCTCACGAATCTCATAGCGGCTGGCCGTCTGGTCGCCGCTGTGAATCAGGAAGCCCTTGGTCCAGGTCCAGACTTGGGAAGTCTGGCCGTTTTCCTGGAAGGTCAGGCCTTTGAGGTAGAGTTTGCCCTTCCAGGCCGGCTGCGCGGGATTGAACTGCGATATGTCCTTCACGAAGTCCACGCTTTTCCATTCGCCCACCACCTGCGGATCGTTGACAAAGTGAAGGTCAATCTTGTCTTTGGTCCCAACGGTCGCGGTGAATTGGGTGCCGGCCAATTCGCCCTGCCATTGGCCGCCACCGATGTACTTCATGATGAAGGAACCGTTCGCGTCGGGCGTGGCGTCGTCGCTGCCCTTAAAGTTGCGCAGGCCGCGATAGCTGACTTTGAAGGGCGTGGCGATGTCGCGTTTCACGGCGACAGTAACGCGCAGTTCGTCATAGGCGGCGCCGGCGACCGCCAGCCGCGCGGCGACTTCGGCGCGGATTTTCTGCTGGATGATAGGAATCGGGCCCTGTTTTGCCTCCTTCGGCGCGCCGGCTTTCGGGGCCGCGTCCTGCGCGTTACTGAGGCCCGGGGTGAATTGGCATACGATGCCGGTGATGAGAATTGCTGCCAGGGTATCTAGTTTCATGTTCTTGTTCCTTTGGTTTAATTATTGCTCTGACCGAAGCACGTAGTATGAGGGTTTCCTGCCTGAAATCGTAAAGTCTCCGCTCTTCCATTCCAGGAAGAGGTAGGGCCGGCCTTTGATTTGCCGGATCTCATAATGGCTGGCCGTCTGATCGCCGCTATGTATCAGGACGCCTTTGGTCCATGTCCACCAGGCCTCCGTGGTCTTGCCGTTCTCCAGAAAGGTCAGCCCTTTGAAATACAGTTCGCCGGTGGTGCGTGGCCGTTCGGGTTCGAACTCGTCGATGGCAGAGACGAAAGCCACGCTCTTCTACCGGCCGACGACCTGGGGATCATTCACGAAGGGAAGATCGATCCTGTCTTTGCTGCCGACGGTTACGGTGAACTGCTTCCCCGCCAGCGCGCCCCGCCATTGCCCGCCACCGATGCACTCCATGATGAAAGCACCGTCGGGACCCGCCGCCGAGCCGTCCTCCCCTTTGAAATTATGCAACCCGCGATAGCTGATCTTGAACGGCGTCGCGCTATCTCGATCCACAGCTACGGTCACCTGCAAGTCGTCATAGGTGGCGCCGGCTTCGCGCAATTGCCGTCCGACCTCGTTGCGAATGGTTTGCACAATCACTTCCACCGGGTTCGAGGGCGCCGGCGTCCGCCGGGATTCGTTCTGAACGGGCGGTGCTGTGACCGCGTTCTGCGCCGGCCTGAGGCGATCCCCTCGAGCGACCCGCCAGGCAACGCCCAATACCAGCCCCGTCGCCAGAGTCAGGGCGGCAACCCCCAAACCGATGCGAACGGAGCGCGAGAAGCGCCGTGGGCGGCCTCCGAGCGGGACAGTTTTGTTGGCATCGCCGGGAGGCGCTGTCACTCCGGCAATCATCTCCACGCGAGTCTTCAGCTCGCTGGCTTGCTGGAAACGAAGTTCCGGCTTTCGTTCCAGTGCGCGCAGGACGATTTCATCCAGGCGCACGTCCAGGTGAACTTTTTTAGAGGGCGGTTCGACGTGCTTGCCAGGCAGTTCGCCGGTGAGCATCTGATAGAAAACCACGCCCAGCGCGTAGATGTCCGCCCGGTGGTCCACTTCGCCAGGACGCTCAAGCTGTTCGGGTGACATGTAACGCGGGGTGCCGACCACTTTTCCCGTTTCGGTCAGCGTGGGGGAACCCGTGAGCGAACCCCCTCGCATGCCTCGTTCCGCGCCGTCGCCAACCAGGATTGCCAGGCCGAAGTCCGCCACCTTCACGCGTCCGCGGCGGTCCAGCAGGATATTCTCCGGTTTGATGTCCCGATGGACAATGCCCTGGTCGTGGGCGAATTGAAGGGCATCGCAGATTTGGGGNNTCCACGAACTCCATCAGGAAGAAAGGCATACCTCCGGCCTGCCCAAACTCATACAGGGTGACGATGCCGGGATGGTTGAGCTGAGCCAGGGCCTGGGCTTCACGGGTGAATCGCTCGGCGAACGACGGGTTCGCGCCGATGCCCGGCGGCAGGATCTTCAGCCCAACGAACCGGTTGAGCTGCTTCTGGCGGGCTTTATAAACGGCCCCCATGCCGCCTTTGCCGTGGAGTTGGAGGATTTCGAGTTGCGGAAAGAGTTTGGCGAGGCTCTCGACCGAGGGCGGGACGAACGCGGGGTGGCCGGTCGGCGCGCTTTCGGCTTCCACTCCGCTCGGGAAGCCCGCCTTGATGAGACATTGCGGGCACAAACCCATCGGCGCGTCCGGGGCTATGGGCTGCTGGCAGCTTTGGCAATTGCGTCTGGTATCCATACCCATGTTTCAATCCATGCTTAGGAAACAACGGGTGAAAGGTTACCGGAGTTCTCGAGCTCCGGGCGGATTTCACCCTGGCGTTGCCAGGGCAGCAAAGAAGTGGTGCAGCTCTTCATCCACATCCTCCTCAGCGGCCACGGTTTGGGCAATCTCGGTCCGCAGCAGGTGCCGATAGCGCTTGCGCAGCCGGTGCGCGGCCACTTTCACCGCGCCCTCGGAAAGCCCCAGTCGCGCGGCCAATTGGGCGTAAGGTTGCGATTCACGGCCACCTACCAGGGTCGAATTCAGGGCTGCGAACAGCTCCCCCTTGCCCTCACGTTCGTATTCGGCACGGAGCCGCTGCAAGACGGTGTCCAGCACGGTTAGCGCCCAGCGCCGCTCGAAGTATTGCTCAGGCGTGTGTCCATCGGCTGGCTCGCAGCCATAACGGGTCTCGGCATCGTCCAGTTGCAGTGGAACGTGGCTTACACCGCCGCCACGTTTCTGCGCCCGCTCCTTGTCCCATTCGTCCGACATGAACCGGCTCATGGCGGTGAGCAGAAACGTCCGGAAGCGTCCCCGCTCCCGGTCCGCATCGCCCACCCAATGGCGTTCCAGCAGACGGGCGAAAAAAGCTTGCGTCAGGTCTTGTGCATTTTCGACCGAGTGCCCTCGGCGGCGTGCGTAAGCGTAAAGAGGATACCAGTAGGTGCGGCACAACCGTTCCAGCGCAACCTGGGCGTGAGTGGTATCGGCGCCTGCGGCCGCCAAGACCACCGACCAGTGCGTGGTTACAAAAGCCGGTCCATGGCCGGCTGGCGCCGAACTCGAGCTCGGGCTGGAGGATTGGTCTTCGCCAGCAGTGCTCACCAGCGGCAGCTTATGCCTATGGCGCAGAACGGCAAGCCAAACCAACACCCTGATAGAGAGGCTATTACCCTTTTAGGGCTGTGGCCGGAAGGTCCGTGGACGGGGTCAAACCGTAGATGAGAATTCAAGCTGACGTGACCTGGAATGGCTCGATGGCCGGGACCCGGAGCGTTGGTTCTACCTGCGGCAGGCGATTCGCGGCCTTGGAGTCGGGCAGGGGTCAGTGCAGGGGGATTGGCCCGGCTCACTGGCGCCGGGTTGCTGGGGCGCTCGCGGGCGAGCACGGGTGTTGACAGGCGGGCCGCCGCGAACTATGTCACGCTGCGACATGGGTTTGGCAATGCCAAACGCAGCAACCCAAAGTACACCACATATAGGGGAAGGCTGTGGAGAGAATGATCGGCTTCGAAGCGCGGACCCGCGCGAGCGTTTGGAATGCGCGGAGCTTGCTCCCGCTTTCGCTCGCCGCTGGGTGGGCCGGAAAGGGATCATGAGAATGCCGTCTTCTTTGCGCGCATGGATCAATTGTGTTGCGTGGTAATGATCGTGGACGTGGTGCCGGCGACGACGATCAGAACCACACCAGCGAGAACTGAGGCAGAGCGACTGGGAGATCCCTGGTGCCTCAATCACTTCCGCCATGCCCTTGACCCGGTCATAAGCGCGAGCCACGGCCGGCAAAAGCAAGCTTGCCAAAATAGCCAGGATGCAGATGACGCAGAGCAGTTCGACCAGGGTAAACCCTGCGACGACCCGGGGCAGTGATGGACGACAGCGCTTCACGTCGATTGGACCAGGCACCGCCTGACCTCTCACGCTTCATCTTCATCGGTGTGCAAAGCCGCTTTCAATGCAACTGGAATGCCTGCAAAATGCTCCGGATGCGATATGCAGAAGGCCTAATTAACTGGACGAATGCAGGGCGTTCCCGGTGAGCTATGCAGAACCTTGTCGTCATACTGGGGACCAATGCCTCCGGAAAGAGCGAGCTGGGCATTCGTCTGGCGAACCACCTCGGTGGCGAAGTCGTCTCCGCCGACTCGCGCCAGGTCTATCGCGGTCTGGACCTGGGCAGCGGGAAGATTACCCCAGCCCAGGCCGGCACGGTCAAGCACCACCTCATCGACGTCGCCGATCTGTCTGAGTATTTCACGCTGGCCCAGTATCAGCGGGCCGCTTACAGCGCCATCGACTCCATTTCCCGAGCCGGCAAAAGGCCCCTGCTGGTCGGCGGAACCGGTTTATACATCAGCGCGATCGTCGAAGGTTATGAACTGGTAGATGTCCCACCCAACGACCCGCTGCGCGCGGAACTCGAGGACCTCCCGCTGCCGCAGTTGGTCGAAAGGCTCGAAAAGTCCGCCCCGGACGCCGCCCGCCGCATCGATAAAAGCAACCCGCGGCGGATCATACGGGCGATCGAAATTGCCGCCGCTGGCCGCGCGCACACGGCCGCCCACCAAAGCTCCCCGCGCTACCACTGCCTGCAATTGGGGTTGACCTGGCCTCTCGCAATCCTTGAAGAGAGAATCGAAAGACGCCTCCGGGAGCGCCTGGCTAACGGCATGATCGAAGAGGTCGCCGGACTGCGCTCCCGGGGCGTGTCCGACACCCGGCTCGACAAACTGGGATTGGAGTATCGCTATATCACGCGCTATCTCCGCGGAGAGCTGGCCACCCTTGACGACCTGCGCCGTGAGCTCGCGATCGCCATCCGCCAGTTTGCCAAGGGGCAGCTCACGTGGTTCAAGCGAGACCGCCGGATTATTTGGCTCGACCCCTTCCGCGACTATTTCCAAGAGGCTTGCGACCGCATTCGGGAATGGGAGGAAACACCAGCGGGCTTCGACCATGATTAAGAGCTACCTCGTGGGCGATACCGAGCATGATTATGAAGTGGCTCGCGCCATGCACGCCGATTGCATCCTCATTGCGAACGGACATCAAAGCAAAGCCAGGCTGCAAGCCCTCGGGGTTCCGGTTTTGGATGACATCAGGAGCCTGGTCCATTGAAGGGGACTCGGAACCCTGATTTGTGTTCATGTATCGACCGGCACACCCCTTTGGAATGCCCTTTCCAGCCGCTCTAACAGAGTAGCGAGGGCACGATGAACCCAGGATGTTGTCCTGGGCTGTAGTTCCGCCTAGCGCCAATTCATGAAAGGGGCGGGGACGGTGTGCAAGCCGAACATCCTTTACACTTTAGACCGGCAACATCCTTTACACTTTGGTGGTGGCTTTTACTTCTCTTCATTCCAGATGCTTAATCCTTTCCGCCAGGGTTGGTCCGTAGCGCAGGGGTGCGAGCGAAGCGATGCACCCCGGAGCGGAGGACCAACCCTGGCGGATCGCCGGGGTGCAACTCCACCCTCATGGCGCCAAGTCCTCCGCAGTCAGTTCTATTATTCGCCGCTTTTTTTCATCCAGTTTGGCCAATCTCATCGGCCCGAATCGTACCTGCCAAAAGCCCTCGGTTAAAGGTTCCAAAGCCACCTCCTCGCCGGCCAGGGCCTCATTCAAGAATAACCGTTCTCCCTGCCAGGTGA
>PLZQ01000196.1 GCA_003152225.1 Limisphaerales bacterium
CCTATGTCAGGAGTTCTGGACTCAGTCCCTGACAACCAGCCCTGGCCGGCGCGTTACCAGGCAAACCTGAGACAGGGCGACGAGGGAAACGTGGGTGGTCTGAAAGGCGCAACCAGCCAGGGCCTCTTCAAGGATGGCGAGTGGAACTCGTTCAAGCTCACGGTGCGCGGCACGACGGCTGAAATGCAAATCAACGGCAAGCCGGCATGGAAAGCCGCGGGGCTCGAAGGCCCCAAAAGCGGATTCATCTCCCTCCAGGCCGAAGTGCCCAACGGCGGTCAGAACCGCTTCCGCAACATCTACGTCACGGAGCTGAAATAGTCGCCTGGTTCAAGAGCCGGGGTCGTTGAGGGCTGGGCGCCGATATCCTCTCGGTGGAAACCGCTATGGCTTCGCCGAGGGCAGCCACCATCCGGCGCGCCTCCGCTGGCGTTGTGCAATAGGGCGGCATCAGGACGACCACGTTCCCGACGGGGCGCGTCAGCACGCCACGCCTGGCCAGGGCTTCGCACACACGGATACCGACACGCTCGCGCAGGTCGAATGGCTCGCGCGTGCGCCAGTCGCGGACCAATTCGATGCCGGCCACCAGGCCGACCTGGCGAATGTCGCCCACGTTCGGGTAGCGCCACAGAGCCGGCAGTTCGTCCTTGAGGGTATGTTCCAATCGCTGTCGCGCGTGCCTCGAACGACCGGTCTGCAGCATTGCCAGGCTGGCCAACCCGGCAGCGGCCCCGAGCTGGTTGCCAGTAAAGCTATGGCCGTGGAAGAACGTCTTGAACTCGTCGTATTCACCTATGAAGGCGTCGAACACCTCGCGCGTGGTGAGGGTCGCGGCCATCGGCAGGTAGCCGCCCGTCAGGCCCTTCGCGAGCGCCATGAAATCCGGCTGTACCCCTTCGTGGTGGCAGGCGAAGAGGGAGAAGGCGCGCGTCCCCCGCACTGCGTCGAGTCCCGTGCGGCCAAAGCCGGTCATGACCTCATCCGCGATTAGCAGCGCTCCGTGCGCGCGAGCGATATCGGCCGCGCGGCTTAACCAGCCGCAGGGCTGCGGAATCATCCCAGCCGCGCCTTGCATCAAGGGTTCGAAGACAAAGGCTGCGTACGGGTCCCCTCTCTTCTTCTGTGCGGCGAACTTCTGTTCCAGTTTGCCGACGCATTCCCAGTTGCACTTCCGATAATCTCGCGCGTCGGCGCGTTCAGGCTTGGCACGGTTGAAGGGACACCGGTAGCAATAGGGCGCCATCACCTGGTCGGTCTTAAAGAGCAAGCCCGCGTAAGCCTTGTGGAACAGGTCAATGTGGCCCAGGGCGACCGCGCCAACCGTGTCGCCATGATAACCGCCCTCGAGCGTGAGGAACTTAGGCTTTGAGCTGCGACCGGTGCGACGGGCGACCGTGTAGGCGAGCTTGAGCGCGACCTCCATCGCGGTCGAACCGTTGTCGGAGAAGAAGACTTTGCGTAGCGAGGGGTTCCGGCCTGCGCCCTTAGAGAGCATCCTTGCTGCCTGAACAGCGCGAGGGTTAGCCGCTGCTACCAGCTTTTCCGCCAATAACGACGCCGGCTCATTGGCGAAGCCCAGGGCCGAACTGTGGGCGATCTTGCCCAACTGTCGGCAGATAGCCGCGTTGAGCTTGGGATGATTATGACCGTGCAGATTGGTCCAGATGGACGAGTTGGCGTCGAGGTACTCACGCCCATGCGCATCCCACAGCCGGGCTCCTTTGCCCTCCACGATCACAATCGGCTCGCGCTTGAGCCAGTCGCGCATCTGGGTGAACGGATGCCAGACGTAGCGATGATCCAGTTTGGCTAGTGGGTGCATGTCCTTGAAGTCTAAAGTCTAAAGTCTAAAGTCCAGAGCCTTGAGGGCGGTGATCAATTGAGAGAGGTCGGCGTCGGTGTGGGTGGCGCTGAGTGTCAGGCGCAGCCGCGCCTGGCCACGGGCCACGGTCGGATAGCGGATAGCCGGGATGAAGATACCCTGCTCTCGCAGCGCGGTCGCAGCTTCAACCGCTTTGTCTTCCTCGCCAATCAGGATTGGGATGATCGCGCTCCTACTGGTCGAGAGTTGAGCGCTGATGGTTGATGGGAGGGTGGGAACGTTCCGCCACAGCTTGTTCCGGCGCTCTTCGCCGGCGCTTGATTCCACGAAGCGCACGCCGGCGGTGGCGGCGGCCGCGGCGGCAGGCACCGGCGCAGTGGAGAAGATAAATGTCCTGGCGCGGTTGATCAGGTAGTTAATCAGCGCGCGGGAGCCGCAGATATACCCCCCCGACGCGCCCAGGGCCTTGCCCAGCGTGCCCATCTGCACTTCAATGCGGTGGCTGACGCCGAGTTCCTCCGCCAGGCCACGGCGGTGCGCGCCATAAAGCCCGGTTGCGTGGGCTTCGTCCACCATCAGCCAGGCGCCATATTGTTCCTTCAGCTCCACCATCTCGCGCAGGGGCGCGTGGTCGCCGTCCATGGAGAAGACGCTCTCCGTGACAACCAGCGTGCGCGCCTTCCGACTTTGGACTCCGGACTTTGGACCTTGGACTCTCTCCGCCGCCCACTTCAGCTTGGCTTCAAGGTCATTCAGGTCATTGTGGCCGAACACGCGGAGTTTTGCGCCGCAGAGACGGGCGGCATCCACGATGCAAGCGTGAACCAGCTTATCGAGGATGAGGAAGTCGTCCTTGCCAAGCAGCGCGCCGATGGCGCCCATGGCTGCGGCATACCCGGTCGAGAAACTGATCGCTGCTTCGGTGCCTTTGAATGCGGCCAGAGTTTCATCCAGCTCCTGGTGGGGCGCCAGCGAACCGCAGATGAGGCGAGACCCGCCTGCTCCGGCGCCATAACGCTCCACCGCCCTGATGGCCGCCTCTTTGAGCGTCGGTTCGTTGGCCAGTCCCAGGTAGTCGTTCGAGGAGAAATTCAGCAGTGTCCTGTTCCCAATCTCAATACGCGGCGACTGCGGCGAATCAACACGCCGCAGTTCACGCAACAGCCCTTGCTGGCGAATCCCGTCGAGTCGCTGAGTCAGTTCGTGGTCAAATTCGTTCATCATGTCAAAGCGCCAGGGAGCTGGCGCACTCCAAGACGCTGGCGCGCATTCCTACGCTCCGGAACACGCGAAGCGTCTTGGACTGCGGTAGTCCTCTACCGCTTTCGAGGTGCTCCGAAAGACACTGGTATTCCGTGACGACACACTAGCTTGGCGTCGGGGCGATCGCCCACCGGCCGTCGATCATGCTGGCCGCCACATCCCCCTCATGATGCAGAATGCCGTCGTAGATGTCCGCTATTTTCCCAGCGAAAGGGAGGGCAACGAGGTCGGCAAACGATCCTTTGGCCAGCTCGCCGATCCGCCCGCCCATGCCCAGGGCGAGAGCGCCGTTGAGCGTGGCCATGCGCACAATCTTCCTGGCAGAAAGGGCCGGCTCATTTCTGGCGAGCGCTCGCATCTCCTCGAACAGGTTTAGCTCCACGGTTTGGCGCCGGGCTTTATAGACGCTCGCCAGGCTGTCGGTCCCGAGGCATACGTTGACTCCCGCTTTCGCCAACCGCCGTAGCGGGAACGGGTCGTGATGGAAATAGAAATGGCAGCGCGGGCAATGGACTACGTGCACCTTGCGCCTGGTTAGCAAGGCCGCGTCCCACTTCCCAAGATAGTTTGCATGCGCGACCAGCATCCGCTCGCTCAGCGCGCCGCAGCGTTCCAGGTGCTGGGCCGGCGAACCCAGGCCGCAGTCCGACATGTCCCGCCCGCTGCGTTGCAGCCAATCGAACATTTCGCCCCGCCCGCGCGCGAACATCTCAAACTCCATGGCCGATTCCGCCAGGTGCGTGGTCAGACGCCACTTGCGCCGTCGCGCGGTCTGAGCGCTCAAGCGCAGCAGCTCCGGCACAGTCGTATAGGGAGCATGAGGTGAGAGCCCCGGGGGTCCTCGGTAGCCCTTGAGCGAATCGATGCGCTCCACCGTCTCCTGCACGATGGCCGCCGGCCGGCGATGCCCCCTGATGCCGATCATTTCCAGGAACGAGAACACGCGCAGCGGTGTCCCTCCCCAGACTTGCGGCAGCAATTCCGGCACGGCTTCGACGTCAGCCACGCTGGTCGTGCCGGTGCGGACGAGCATTCGGGCGCCGTTCAGCCAGGATGCGGTATAGTCGGAGTAGTCCCACCCGGCTTTGATCTCGGTGATCAGTTTAAGCCAGTCCGAGAACTTCTTTGGGGGGGGAAGCTGGCCTGCCATTTCGGTGTAATCCAGATGGCAGTGCGCATTCACCAGGCCGGGCATCAGCACCACTTCGCCCAGATCCACCGTCCTGCGTCGGCGGTGCGCGGACAAATCCCGCCATCGCCCGACCGCGACGACACGGTTGCCTGAAACCAAAACCGCGCCCTCGCGAATCGGCGGTTGGGAAACCGGCAGAACGACGCGGGCGCGGAGGAGAAGCGTGGAGTTGATGGTATTAAGAATCGATAGTTGATAGCCGCGGGGTTGAGAATTATGCGACCGCGTCATCAGACTATCGGCCATCAACGCTAGTCACTATCAACCTTTTCCTGCCGGGTGCGTTTGCCGCGGGCGGCTTGTTTGTGCTTGCGGTCTTTGTATTTGCTGCGCCGCTTGCGGATTTGCTGCTCGATCTTCTTGACGACCAGATCGATGGCGGCATAGAGATCGCCTTCGACGTCTTCGGCGAACAGGTCGGGGCCGGGCACCGAAAGCCGAACGGAGCAGCAGAACTGCCGTTCCGGCGCTTTGGTTTTGTCGTGCTCCAGGGTCACTCGCGCATCGATGGCAAAACGGTCCAGATGCTCCAACTTGTTGATTCGGCTGATAATGTGCTCCTCGATGGCTTTGGTCAAAGTCACGTTATGGGTCGAGAGGATCATGTTCATGCCAATATGATGCAGCCCACCGGGCACAAAAGCCAGCGAAAGTCTTACTGCGAGGCGGAACCGGAAATCTGCTCCGCCCGCCGCGACAGAGCGCCGCGAACACTTGAACCGGCGCCTCGCTTCCGGTATTTCTCCTGCGTGCCTACCAAAGTCATCGCTTTCGCCAACCAAAAAGGCGGCGTCGGCAAAAC
>PLZQ01000509.1 GCA_003152225.1 Limisphaerales bacterium
GGGCGGCCCAAGCGAGAGGCGACCTCTCGGGATTGGATCGAGGAGAATCAATTCAACCGCTGGCGAGGCATCCGCCTGTTCATGCGGCTAAATCCAATCTGAAAAATGAACCCGAAAACCACATCCGTCCTCGCGCCAGCATTGGCTGAAGCCAGCTTGATGCACCCCTGCATTTTGACCACGTCGTTAAACTCTGTTTACTTGCCTCCCAACCTCCAATGCGTTATCATTACAGTCAGTTAATCGAAAAAATGTGAATAAATACCGCAAATCAACCGGAGCAAATATCATGAAAAAATCGCATCAAGCTAGTTGGTTTAGCCAAGCGCTGGCAGGCGCAGTGGCTATAATTTCGCTGGTGACCAGCACGGTGACCAGCACTGCTCAAACCACGCCGCCTAGTCCGAGCGATTGGCCAGCCTCCGTCAACGGCAGCGCGGCAGTGGACTATTGCATTCTCGACCCGAACAATTCCTTTAACAGCCCGCCCGGCTGGAACAATGTTATCTCCTTGGCCCCCAACAGCGGCGACCAAACGTACACGGGGGCCACCCTCAACGGCCTCTTCGGCGAACAAATTATAAACGCGAGTGGCTTTCTCAACGTGGCTGACCCCAACTATGCGAACTTTGTGACCGAGCCTGTCATCGACGTTTTGCTGCAAGTGTATGGGAGCGGCTACCTCTATGCCAATCAACTCTACGCGCTCGAGGGACAAGTGGGTGGCGCGGGACATTTAATAGCACCCACCGTTAGCGTTCCGGCGGGCGCG
Source organism: Limisphaerales bacterium (assembly GCA_003152225.1). Taxonomy (GTDB): domain Bacteria; phylum Verrucomicrobiota; class Verrucomicrobiia; order Limisphaerales; family UBA8199; genus PALSA-1440. The sequence continues at coordinate 773 of PLZQ01000509.1, forward strand.
AACAACTCACAGTGGGTTTGGATGTTGCTCGAGGTAACCAACCCTGTTGACCCGTACGGCTTTCGTTATGTCGGCGACACTTCGTTTCCGACGACGTTCCAGGGTAATAACGGCGGGGTCAATCTTGGGACGATCCGATTCTCGGGTGCCAACTCATGGACAGTTCGCGCGATTGCTTTTGGGCCGCAAGGGGCGTTCGGGACCACGAACCAGATCAATGTGTTTGCGCCCAGCACATGCCCGCCGGAGCCGGCAGTGAATTTAGCCTACGTTGACTTCAATAAGGGTACTAGCAACAACTTGACCGTGATAAATAACAGCGGCCTGGGTTATACCTACAGCGTTCAAAGCGGGGTGGGCCCGGCGGGCGACCTTCGCACAGCCATTCAGTCCACCAATGGACTGATGAATTTTGGGATTCTCAGCAATTATTTGGGCCTGCCTTGTAATACGCCGCTCACCATGCAGGTTTGCATTGAGTTTTATGATGATCCGGCGCTGGCCGGGTCAACCTTTGCCCCCTACCAATATGCCGCCGATCCTCAGGGCGACTTGGCAACCTATAGCGGCTTTACTTATACGTTGACGGGTAGCGGCCAGTGGTTGAAAGTGGGTTTCTTGGCTCCATCGGTGGATTTGGAAGGGGTTAACACGACGCCGCTGACCGGCGGCCCGACAGTTGTCTTTAACGGCGGCCTCCCCTACATTGACCGGGTGGAGCTGGGTGTTATTCGCACGGGAACAAACGCGCTGGCCGGCTTGACGCCCGACCCCGCCTATCATATCGATCCGTTCATTTGCCTCACCAATTACGGCTATTATGCGGAATGGAATCCGAGCGCTGGCGTGTTCAACAACGTGGATGCCGGCTATCCTACCATAATGGCGGGTCCCACTAATGACCTGCGTCTCTCCGAAGCGGGGGTTTTCGTTGACAACACTCAACCTTACTACCTCCAGTTTGAGCTGCTGAACAAGATTTTTGGCCCCAATCAGCAGGATAACATGGACGTGACCATGATTATGACCTATTACGATGATCCGGCTCTTGTTGGCGACACGCTATATCCCCAAATCTATCAAACTTGGGGGATCAATGGGAATTCAGGTCTCGCCCTTCCGCCTGTGCCGTACAACACTGTGGCCATTCTGCAAGGAAGCGGCCAGTGGAAGGACGCTTATTTTGAGATCCCCAATGCGAACTTACTTGGAGTATATGGGAATCCGCAGTCTGTGTGCCGCTACGCAGCTACCGGCCCGGTATGTGTCTCACGGGTTCGCTATGACGTGATCCGCCCCTGCGGGCCCTTCGAGGGTATCAATATGCTCCAGACAATCGGTGTCACGAACACAAGCACAAAGGTGAACGTCAACTGGCGTGGCACGGGCACGCTGCAAGCCGCTCCCGCCGTGGCGGGGCTGTACAGCAAGGTAGTGTCAGTCACGAATACCTTGGCCAATACTTACATGGCGCCGGGGACGAACAACGCACAGTTCTTCCGGCTGCAATACCCCAGTTATCCTTCTTATCTGTTTCCTCCCTATGTGGAGGGTTTAATTCAAAATGGCGGTTTCGGGGCAAATGCATCGTTGTTCACGCAGTGGCCCGGTTATGTCGGCTATGGCAACCCTCCCAATCCCTCGGGCATCACGGATTGGACGCTCTCGGGAAGCAACATTGGCGTTAATGGCAGGGCGGTTACTCTTGCCGGCAGTCCTTTCGGACCGGCCAACAGCGGTGACTACACCTACGCGTTCATTCAGGGCGTGGGGGGCCTGAGCCAGAATTTAACTCTGGCCGCAAGTACGACGTATAAATTGAGCTTTGCTGCGGCGGCCCGGTCGGGCGAAACTGCCGACGTGTTTCAGGTACAGATCGGCGACACCAGTCGAGTCTATGTCAGCTCCGGTAATGTGACCGGGAACGACGCCGCGTTCAGCAATTACAGTTATACATTTACAACGCCAGCCACGATTGCCGGCACGCCTTCGATTCTGTTGCAGAATATCAGCAGCAGCGGTGGAGGAGGAACAGTTGACTTCAGCAATGTGGGGCTGACAGCCGTTGCTCCCTGAGTTCAGTGCAAGGTGCAAGTGCAAGTGTCGGTTCTCACTATTGAGACTAATCAGCCGCCGGCCTCCACGCATTGTGGGACGGAAAGGGGTCGGTTCGTGAGAATGTCATGTTTCTGCGGGACGCTTGTTCGCGCCGGTGAGCGCTTCATGGTTGTTAAACGTAAAGCGTAGCCGGCCACCGACGCCGCCTCACAATGCGGGCACGTTTGGCTGGCCCACAATTGCGGCGTCTCTTCGACACGAATCACAACCTTGCGCTGCGGCTCCACGTAGTCCACCGCCTTCACTCGCCAGGCATCGCCCAGCATCAAAAGCTGCTGAAACAGTTTTTCGGGTATCATTGCAGTCCCTATTCAACCCGCTTTCCAAGCTATTACCCATTACAAACATCGCGGAACCAGATCTCTGATTTGATGATTGCCGCTCGTTAGCGCGCCGTTGTATGCTCTCAAAAGCATGAGTCGTATTACCGGGTTATTTCGTCGCCTGAAATCAAAACTGCTGCTGGCAAAGATGGGGCTTCTCAGCCCAAAACAATGAAACGAATCTCCCTCTGGCTCACGGCGCTGGCCCTCATCATTTTCTCCCTGGCGAGCATGGCGCAAGATACCTCCACCAAGGTGGTGTTTTCCGATGACTTCGAAACCTCCTCCCCGCAGAGTCCGCCCGCTAATTGGGCGATGTGGGGCGCCGAGGAATTCAAGGTGCCGGCCAACTACACGCGCGACACTGCTCAACCGCACGCCGGGCAAGCCTGCTTCCGCATCCACCACCCGGCCAACACGCGCGGCTATGTCGTTTCCTCCCCGAGCCATGCGGTGCAGCCAAGGCCGCGAATGATTTACACCGTGTCCTTCTGGGCCCGCGCGGAGAAACCGGGAAAGGCTGCTTTCCGGTGGACCGCTTACCGCTCCCTGACTCCTTTTGCCGACGCGCCCTCGGCGGGCGCCCTGACCTGCCCGGTGGATCATAATTGGCAGCCATTCACGTGCTCCATCCGCGAGGGTCTCGACTTTTTCGCCGACCAAAGCCGGTTCCTGCTCTTGACCTTCCAGGCGACCGCGGAATCCGCGGAAGACCAAACCTTGTGGATTGACGACGTGCGGGTTTCCGAGCAACCCGATCCGGCTCCGGTAGCTTTGCTCAATACCGAGACTCTTCCTCACGCGGCGCTCGAACACCGATTGCGTCCGGGCGATCGGCTCGAGTTCACGGTCAGTGCCACTAACCGTCTGCGCCGCGCTAATCCGGAAGCGGGCGGAGTTTCCTTTCACCGGGTGTGCGGCTGGACCGGGCAGCCTTACGACAAGCAGGGGAATTACACCCTCCGACCGGAATTGGAATCCGCCATCCGCGACCTGCACTTGCCGATGACCCGCTTTTATGCCGTGGGGGAAGAACCGTTTGGCATGGAATCCGCCACTGACAAGACCGCCGAGGTCTGCCGGCGGGTTGGCGTCGCGCAGGACCGTTGCGTGCTCGAGTTCGAAGAACAAAGTGCCAACAAGGCGCTATCGCCGGACCTGTGGGCCCGTGGAGTCACCCATGCCTTGAGGCAGGGCTATCGTTTTCATTGCTGGGAGATTGCCAACGAGCCGTACGCCTCCCTGTGGGGCGAGGGGCAGGCGTTCCCGACCGAGGACGCGTTCATCGCTCACTTCCAGGCAGTAAGCGGCGCCATTCGCCAGGCCGACCCGCAGGCCCAGGTTGGCGTGGACATTCATCCGGAGCATTTGCGGTGGGGCAATTACCTGCTCAAGCAGTTGGCTGGACAATACGATTTCGTCGCGCCGCACTACTATTGCAATGCCGACGTTCATGCGTTGAGCTTCGAGGAGATCACACTGAGCGAGAACTACCGGGTCCTCGACCGGGCCCTGGGAGTCCAGGCGCTCCTGCGCGCTTACAATAGCGCGCGTCAACCCTATCAATATGATACAGAATGGGGCCTGAGCTACAACGCACCGGGTGGAAAAGGAGCCGACTACGAAGATCGCAACGCGAACATTATCGGAACCCTGCACCGAGCCGTGCGCCTGATCTACTATGCTCGCGAGGATATCCTGCGGGGGGCCAGCGGCTGGCAGATGTTTAGCGCACCGACCGATCAAGGATTCGGCATCCTGTCCCAGGAAGCGCCCGAGAAACGGTTCATGCTCTATTGGCTGTATTACTACTTCAACCGCCATGTGGGCGAATGGGTGCTGCGAACGGACGGCACCGCGCCGTACTATCAACCGCCGCCGGGAACGGGAGATTTCGCCGGACCCCTCACGCCGGTGCTGGCCACCTTAAGCCGGGATGGGCACGAGGTCTTCCTGGTGATTGCCAACGGCTCCTGGACGCGCGCGGTGCCTTGCCAGATGAAACTGGAGAGTTTCCAGGCGAGTCAGGCCACCGGAATCATAATCACGAGCGACAAATTGGACGGGAAACCCTTGCTCGAAGACAAACGAGACTTTGTCTCCGACTTTCCGGTTAAGACGAGCGGTAAAGAAGTAAACTGCACGATACCGCCGCACGCGGTGGTGTTCGTGACGTTGCGGCTTAGCCTCTGAGTCCTTCCTCGTGAAAAGTGAAGACGTAACCCGTCTCCTTCGGCCCGGTCTCCTTCACCGCCACCCGATGCGTCTGCACCAGAATATTGGCCGCAGCCACCGTTCGTGGCCACGCTCACCACGCGCGATGCCTCCGCGCTGGGCAGATAGAACGCCTCCGGATGTAACTCCTCCCCCAGGTTCCCCTTCAACTCCGGCTTTGACGTCGTGCAGCCGCTAAGCGCTACGGCCGCCAGCACGGCGCCCACAATCAATCGCGGTTTCATTTCGTTGTGTTCCTCTCTGCTTCTTTCGCGCTTGCCCGGCTCCCAAACCGGCCATCCACAGACCATGCGCCCGCGCCCACAACCAGCAGGAACAGCAGGCCCAGCAGCATCGAAAAATCCGTGCGCGCCTCATGCATCGTGCTCAGAAAACCGTAGCGCGGCAGCTTGGCCACTGTGAACCCCCAAAAACCGTGCCCCAGCAGCATCGGGATCTTCGTCGAAACAATGGCCGTCGATATATTGATGATGAGTGGAATCGCCGCCAGCCGCGTCACCAGCCCGAGGATGACCAGCCCGCCGCAGATGATCTCCACAGCTCCCACAAACGGCCCCATCACTTCCGGCGCCGGAATCCCGATCTTGATGAAACGCCCGACGCCCAGTTCGTCGGGATAAAGGAACTTCTGCACGCCCTCGGTCAGGAACACCAGCCCAACCGCGATGCGAATGAGCACGACCGCAGCCGGTGCCTCAGTGCGCGAAAATCGTTTTAGAGCACTCATTGTTAGCCACCCTTCTTCTCACTCCCCACAACGTCCGGGCATGGCTGCCGAATGTCAAATCGCCCGGCCCCGTCAGCCGCAAACCCAGCGCACATGGCTCGACTGGTTGCGGATGAGAGGGACTGAACAGGAAACGGACCGTAGATTGGCTCATCGAGGGGCCTCCCCGGCACGGAGACCCTCCTATTCTGCGCTGGCGTTCAAGTCTTGCAGGACGAACACACGAGCACCACCAACGGGGAAGTCAGAAGGAAGAATGCAGAATGCAGAATCATGTGGTCAGATTTCGTTCGCGTTGCAAACCGCCCCGCTTCGCATGCCCATTCCGCCGCCCGCCACTTGATTCCGCGGGTCTGGCGTACGGACCCGCTGGGCTATCCCGTGTGCCAGAACCCCTTGTGCGTCATCGCCGCCGTTGACGACCCGCGAGTAGCGGATAAAACCCTACGCCATCTGGCTCTCTGGCACGATCCCCCGCCCAGCCCCCCCCCACCCCAGGACCTGCCGGGGTTCTCGCCTGTCGGCGGGGAAGGGGATTGGGGGTGCCGTACCGGCAATTGGAAATGAGCCAGGTCGTAAAAGGGGTTGACCCCCCCATGTTATCTTTTCGGCAAGAATCGTGCCTGATGGTCGTGAGTGAGATCGAATGTAACTAAAACTTCTAACATTTTAATCTTGCATTTCGTTGGCTCGGTGGTAGAAAATCAGCGCATAGTTCTATCAACTCACGAATAACAATGTTTGCAGCCATAACGCTGATTGTTGTGGCTGCAGCGAATTCCGCTTCGGCTCAGAACAGTTGGTCCTTTGTGATGTTGGGCGACACCCGGGGTGACAACGACACTTCCACGGGAATCAATTCAAATCTGAATACCCTGGCACAGAAGATAGCCTCTCTGAATCCTCAACTGGTGATCATGGTCGGGGACTTGTGCAATGGCGATGCCCTGAACACAAATTCTCCTTGGTATCCAGCAGACGGGAATTTTACCAATGCGGCTATGAAAGCGACCTATGCGGGTTTCTTTGCTACCTGGAAGGCGGCTATGCAGCCCATCTTCAATTATTCCACGGGCACCGGCATCCCCATCTATACCGTCCGTGACAACCATGAGAATGAGGATGGTGAGCACGCACCCATTGAAGTGTTGAAGCAGGCTTATCAAGAAGCTTTCAGCGCTTATGTGCCGACCAACGGTCCAAACAACGGCCCGACCGACGACGAGCGGGGTTTCAGTTGGTCCTTGACCCACAAGAACGTCACCTTCGTGGCCGCCGATCAGTATTTCAATTTCGATCCGACGTAGGTAGGCGGGACGACGCTCTGGTCGGGATATCATAGTCTAGACCAGGCCTGGGTCACCCAGCAGTTAAGGCAGGCAACCTCGCCCTACAAGATCTTCATCGCCCATGAGCCGATTTTCCAGACGGAAGGCAATGGCCCCAGTGAGGAAGAGAATGAGGACGCCCAACATTTCTTCGGCACCAATTCCGTCGCATTACAGACCCGCGCGAATTTCTGGAACGCTATCGGCGACGCCGGCGCGCAGTTCTATTTGGCCGGTCATCTTCACCTCGAAACCGTCGCCTCCACCACCAATGACGACGGGCACACGATCATTCAATTGACGGCTGGCAATGGCGGCGCGCCGCCGCAGGATTTCATTGATAACCCGGAACCGGGAGTAACCACGCTATGGAACAATGGGAATACTTTGGTCAATATTGGCGGGACCTGGTCAGTCCAAGCGACCTTCGGCTTCTCGCTGGCAACCGTGCAGGACGATAAAATCACGATCCAATACTATTCGCTTAACCCGACCAATAACAGTTGGACGGTGGCCGATTATGTCACACAGATTGCATCGGCGAAAGCTCGGCCCAGCATCAGCATGCCGTTCGACCCGCGCGCCGGCACTTTCAGCTACACCCGGCAGGATCCCGCAGGCACCGGCTTGAGTTATGGGATTGAGATCTCATCCGACCTGAGCGCATGGAGCGTAGATACCTCGGCGACCCAAACCGTCACCGCCATCACCAACAACCTCCAGACCGTGCAGGTCACTCTCAGCGGCACCAAGCCACTCACCGCGCCGACGCTCTTCATTCGCATCGCGGCCCAGTGAGGTAATACTGAGGAGTCTGTAAAGGATGGGGAGGCAAGCAGGAGCCGCTGACCACCGCGCCCTCCGCCTTGGCGATTTCCGCTTTCCCGTCCTCTGTAGGCCGTCCTCGGTAGCGGTACTGCGGAGGGTGGACTGCTTTCCCAATTTTAGATTTTCAGCACACCCGCCCGCGCCCGCGCCGCCAAAACCTTGAAACTGGAGCGCACGCTTGAGCAGAATTGCCGATTGCCTTGACCCAGTTCCGCGTTATGGTGAGCGGATGAGTAAAGTAAAGAAACTACTGCACACGCGGTATCGTGTTGATGATCTCGAACGGACCGTAAGGTTCTACCGCGACGTGCTGGGCCTCGTGGTAGTGCGCCGGCACAAATCCGCGCGCGGGTCGGAACTGGTCTTCCTCAAGACACCCGGCAGCGAGGAGCTGATCGAGCTTTGCTGTTATCCCGCCGGCGGGCCGGTGAAGGTGCAGCCGGACCTGACCCATCTGGCCTTTGAAGTGGACAGCCTTGAGGACTTCGGCCGGCATCTCGCCCGGCTCGGTCTGAAATACTCCGACGGGCCGCATTTCGACGCGGATGGGGGCGGCATTGCGTTTATCGACGCTCCGGAGGGATATGAAATCGAGTTGATTCAGATGGCCAAGGGAGGCGCGCGTTAGTAAAGATCCGAATGCCGAAACCCGAAATCCGAAGGAAGGCCGAATGCCGAAATCCGAAGGGCCTGCGTCTTCGTTTGACCTATTTGGGCTTCGGGCTTCGGGCTTCGGCCTTCCTTCGGGTTTCGGGTTTCGGGTTTCGGGTCTGGCCTTCATGAAGCTGCGCGCCTGCCAATTCGAGTTCTCCTTCCCGCGCCCGGCGCTAGTGATGGGGATCGTGAACGTGACGCCGGACTCGTTCTCCGACGGCGGGCGGTTCCTGGATGCAGAGGCGGCGGTGACGCACGCCTTGCAACTGGCCGAGCAGGGCGCAGAGATTGTGGATGTCGGCGGAGAATCTACCCGCCCGGGCGCTTTGGCGGTGGCCGAAGGCGAAGAGCTGCGCCGCGTGATCCCAGTGATCGAGCGATTGGCCGGCCAGATCAAAGTGCCGATCTCGATTGACACCGTGAAACCCGGCGTCGCGCGGGCGGCGCTGGCCGCGGGGGCGAGCATCGTCAACGACGTGGCCGGCCACCGCGCCAATGACGCGCTGTGGCGGCTCGTGGCCGAGACGGGCGCCGGCTACGTGTGCATGCATGCGCAAGGCACCCCCCAAACCAGGCAGGCCAATCCGGTTTACACGGACGTCGTGCGCGAGGTCGGCGAGTTCTTCAGCGAGCGCCTGGGGCAATTGAACGATTGCGGAGTGAGGCGGGAGCAAGTTATACTCGATCCCGGGATCGGCTTTGGGAAGACGGTCGAGCACAATTTGCAGTTGCTCGGGGCGACGCGGGGTTTTACAAAGTTAGGGTGCCCGCTGCTGGTGGGTGTTTCGCGCAAGTCGTTTATCGGGAAATTGCTGGGCGCGGAGCTGGGGGCGCGGTTGCCGGCGGCGCTGGCCTGCGCGTGCCTCGCCGTCGCCGCCGGGGCGCAAATTATCCGCGCCCATGATGTCGCGGAAACCGTGCAGGCCATTCGCATGACCGAGGCGATCCTGTCAAAGCGAAACGAATGATGTGGGAAATTACACAGGCCGGGTGGCGCCCCGTGTTGGAGATTCTGATCCTCGCGGTCGGCATCTATTATGCCTTTCGGTTTGTGCGGGGCACACGCGGCGCGCCGGTGGTGACAGGGTTCCTGGTGGTGCTGCTGGCGCTGGTGCTGGTGAGCTACCTGCTGAAACTTCGGGTGCTCCAATACTTCCTGGGCGGCTTCTCCGCCTTCTTTGTCCTGGCGGTCCTGGTGATCTTCCAGCCGGAGCTACGGCGGATGCTGGCGGAATTGGGCAACCTGTCGCTCTTCGCCACCGCGCACGAGCAGCGCGAGAATATCGAGGTCATCATCCAAACGGTCGAGCGCCTGGCCGACGTGCGCATCGGCGCGCTCATGGCCATCGAGCAGTCCATTGAACTGCAAAAGGCCGTTGAATCCGGCATCCGCGTTGATTGCGAGGCCACCCCGGAGATGCTGGAAAGCATTTTCTTCCCCAACAACGCCATTCACGATGGCGGGGTGATTATCAAAGGCGACCGGATTGCCCTCGCCGCATGCATTTTTCCCCTCACCCAGCGGCAGGACCTGAACCCCTCCCTGGGCACGCGGCACCGCGCCGCCATCGGCTTAAGCGAGGAAACCGACGCGGTGGTGGTGGTGGTATCGGAGGAGACCGGCGCCATCTCCTATGCTTACAAGGGCCAGTTGGTGCGCGGCGTCACGCTCGAAGAATTGCGCGCGTTCCTGACATCGGTCCTCGTCACCCCCGCCCGCTCCCGCAACTGGCTGGGCTGGCTCCGAGCCTGGATAGGCGACCGCACCGTCTTGGGTCCACTGGCCGTGGCCAAAGCGGATGCGACAGACGCGAAAACCACCAGCGGCAACGCGAAATGATCGCCTTTCTCCGCAATCTCGTGCTGGAAGATATCTGGCTGAAGCTCTTCTCGCTGGCGCTGGCGATCCTGATCTGGTTCACAGTGACCTTTGTGAGCCAAAAGGATGTCCGCACCGATACGCGCGTGCTCGTAAACCTTCCGGTCAGCCTCCTCTCCTCGGTGGAAGATGTCCACAACTTCAAGGTCAACCCCGACCGGGTTAAAGTCACAGTGCAGGGCGACTTTGAAACCTTGCAAAGACTCCAGAGCGAGGGCGTCCGGGCGCGGGTGGATTTGACCGGGATCGCGGCGGTGCGCGAACTGCGCAAGCCCGTCGAGGTGTCGGTCCCGGCAGGCGTCACCTTCTTGCGCGTCGTGCCGGACCACGTGCAGGTCATCCTTCCGCCCGAACGTTAACGAGGTTATCTGATGAGCACACCCAGGAAAATATTTGGCACGGACGGCGTCCGCGGCACCGCTAACACTGAGCCGGTGACCGCCGAAACCGCCCTCAAGCTGGGCCGGGCCGCCGGCCACGTCTTCAAGAATCTCGAAAGCCAGCCGCGGGGACAGGGCCGGCACAAGATTGTGCTCGGCAAAGACACCCGGCTTTCGGGGTATATGCTCGAGAACGCCATCTCCTCCGGCATCCTCTCGATGGGCGTGGACGTGTTGTTCATTGGCCCGCTGCCCACGCCGGGGGTCGCCTACGTCACCCGCAGCCTGCGCGCCGACGCCGGCATCGTCATCACGGCCTCCCACAACCCATACGACGACAACGGCATCAAGTTCTTCCGCGCCGACGGTTACAAGCTCGACGACAAGATCGAATACCAGATCGAGAGCCTCGTTTTCAGCGGTGAGATTGAGAACATCCGCCCGACCGCCGACGCCATCGGCAAGGCAGTACGCATCGATGACGCGCTGGGCCGTTACATCGAGTATGCCAAGACCTCCTTCCCGCGCGGCATGACCCTTGAAGGACTGCGCATCGTGGTGGATTGCGCCCACGGCGCGGCCTACAAATCAACGCCCTGCGTGCTGCGCGAGCTGGGCGCGGAAGTCATCGTCTTTGGCAACCAGCCGGACGGCAAGAACATCAACAAAGACTGCGGCTCGATGCACCCCAAGCTCATGTGCCAGAAAATCTGGGAGCACCGCGCCGACCTGGGCATTGCGCACGACGGCGATGCCGACCGCCTCTTGCTGTGCGACGAGAAGGGCGAATTGATCGACGGAGACGACATCATGGCCATCACTGGGCTGGACCTGCTCGCGCAGGGAAAGCTGGCGAAGAAAACCCTGGTCAGCACGGTCATGAGCAACGCGGGGCTGGAGGCGGCCATCACCGCGGCAGGCGGGCGGGTCGTGAGCACCGGCGTCGGCGACCGGCAGGTCATTGATGAAATGCTGCGCCACGGCTACAACTTCGGCGGCGAGCAAAGCGGGCACATGATCTACCGCGATTACGGCACCACGGGCGACGGCCTGGTCGCCGCCTTGCAGGTGCTGCGCATCATGCAGGCCCGGAAATTACCGCTCTCCAAACTGGCGCAGTGCTGGACCCGGATGCCCCAGATGATCACCAACATCCTGGTGCGGGAAAAACGGCCATTCGACACGCTGGATAAGGTCGGGCAACTCGTGACAGACGCGGAAGCCGAGCTCAAGGCACAGGGCGGCCGGATCTTCCTGCGCTACTCGGGCACGGAACCCAAAGCGCGCTTGCTCATCGAGGGACGCGACCAGGCGATGCTGCAGAAATGGACCGAGAAGATAGCTGAGGCGATCAGGAAACAGGTGGGCGGATAGTCTCCCCGGAGAATCCCCGGTGTCATTTCCAGGCTTGCCCCGTGTAGGCGGCTCACACCTCGTGTGTCAGGCTGATGACGTAATATGTATTGCTGGAACATATATTCGTCATGAACCCACGCGCACTCCCCCTTCCCCCGTCCCCTTCGCTTGGCAGTAACCGCCTCCGCTCGCACACCGAGGCTGCCGGGAGCAATCTCCGCCCCCGCGCCAACAAACGAATCCGGCTGCTGATCGCGGACGACCATCCCGTCGTGCGCCGGGGCATCATGGTCTGCCTGGCACGCTGCCCGAACCTGGAAGTGGTCGGCGAAGCCGACGACGGCCAGGCAGCCCTCCGCCAAGCCCGGGAGCTGGTGCCGGATGTCCTTTTGACCGACATCGACATGCCGCACCTGACGGGCCTGGCCGTGGCCGAAGTCTTGCGCAAGGAGTTGCCGCAGATCAAGGTGCTAATGCTGTCCACGCACACCCAGAGTGAATTTGTGCTGCGCTGTGTCCGGGCCGGCGCCAGCGGCTACGTTCTTAAACAGGCCTCGCCCGAGGAGTTCATTCAGGCCGTCGAAACCGTCCATGCCGGCGAGCCGTTCTTCAGCCCCGAGCTCGCCCGCGCCGCCCTCAACAAAATGGTCCAGGGCAGCGGCGAGGGACCCGAACCCTCTGACCTGACTGATCGCGAGCAGGAAGTCCTCACCCGCATCGCCGAAGGTCTCTGCAACAAGGAAATCGCCGATCGCCTTAACATCGGCACCCGCACGGTGGAAACCCATCGCGAGCGCCTGATGCGTAAACTCGACATTCATAGCATCGCGGGCCTGACCCGGTTTGCGGTCGCCAAGGGGATGATCACCGTGACCGGGTTGGCAACGAGCTGAGTATAAGCGCCAAAGCCTTGGCGGCGGAACGAGCATGGGGCTGTCGGTCGTGAACCGTCTAATTCGACCGGCGGGACTCTCGCCGGCGTGCTCCCCAGTACCAACTGCATCGTTCCGGCTTAAGGCAGAGTCAGGATCTCCCCGCGAAAGCAGCCGACAAACTGGCTCGGCAGCCGGCGATCCAGCGAGCCGGGGACCATCACTTCCGTGCTCACGTGGCCGTCCCCAAAAACTACGTTCGCCTTTTGCGCATGGCGGAAATGGCCGTGCGGGTAATAGCCGGAGCCGGAGTAGTTGGTCGGGTTATCCAGGTAGTACCATTCTTCGAGCATCGGGTTGTCCGGTGAGGCCGGCGCCTGGAAATCGTTGACCTGCGCGGCGTCGGCGAAAAGCGCGTTGCCCGTAGGCCGCTTGATCTGGCTCGCGTTCATCCCGGCGGCGGAGAGATACACATTGTAGCCATAGCCGTACACGGCGGTGTTGGCCTTTAACTTGATCAGCCCCGTCGCATAATTCAGCGCCGGACAAAGCCGCACCTTGCTGCCGGCAAGGTAGGGATACAACACGCCGACGGATAGATCCAACGGGCGCTGGCCTTCCGCTCCAGTGCCAAGCCAGCCGAACCAGTAGAGCTGGCCGCCGTTCGTCGCCCCGTAATACCACTGGAAACAACGGCCGCCATTGTCGTCCCAATACAGGACGGTGGCGAGCCCGAGCTGGTGCAGGTTGCTGGCGCAGTCGGCCCGCCAGGCGGACGCCTTGCTCCGGCCCAACGCCGGCAGCAACAGCGCCGCGAGGATGCCGATGATGGTGATGACCACCAGCAGCTCGATCAGCGTGAAGGCGGGGCGAGGCGCGATGCGTGATACGTGATGCGTGAAACGCGAAACGTCTCGTGCCTCTCGCCCGGCCCCGCTCGCCGCCCTTTCATCGCCGCGCTGCATGAGCTGGCTAATCCGCGCGCACCCGGTAGAAAGCCCGCGCCGGCAGTGAATTGGTGTCCTGCAAGGTCATCAAGTCCTCCGTGCCGCGAAGTGTGGTCGAGACCGCCGTCCACGACTTGAAGTCGCTCGTGCGCTCCAGTGTGTAAAGCCAGTTGGTGTGCGCGAAGAACTGCGCCCGCCAGCCGCCCTCCGCGGTGAAAGCGCCAGCAATCCGGCTGACCCGGACAAGCGAAGCCTGCACGACCAGGTTGTCCACTGTGCCGTGCGCCAGGACCGAATCGAAGTCGTCCCCGTTGCTGCTGTAACTGCTGATGGAGAAAGTGTCCACGTGGAAGTTGTCGGTGGGCGTGAACTGGCTGTTGCCGGCGTCGCTCAGCACCAGTGGCGGGAGTTGGCTGATCAGCACGCCGTTGGTGGTCACCGAAAGCAGGGCCGTTTGATCGGCGCCGGTATAGGCCAGCCGGATATGCACCGTCTGGTCGGTCGGCAGCTCGGTTTCAAACACGCTCACAAAGGCCGGCGCATAGTGGTACGAGTCGGTGCCGGGGATGAATGAAGACACCGTGCTGGCCGGGGAAGGATAAATCAAACCACCGTAGTCGTAGAATCCGTCGGTGTAATAGTCGAATTCCGCCACGTTGGGCGCGCCGCCGTAAGCGCCGCGCATGAAATTGGTGCTGGTGGCCTCCGCCAGGTTCAACAGCCCGAGGCTGATCTGCAACGGCCCCGTTTTGCCGGGCTCAACCCCGCTGGCGATATCGCTCAGGCGCAGATCGAACTCCAGGGTGAAATCATCGTAACGTGTCAGGGTGACGCCGAGCGGACGGTAGAAGTAAGTGTTCGGCTGGGTCGAATCCCAAGTGACCTCAAGATCCCGGTTGGTCTCATTCCAAACGAATAGGTTCGTGTCGCCGAATATTTGCCAGCCTACTTGCAGTGGGTTGGCGGAGAAATCCTCGGTGAGGGTCGCCGCGCGCGCGGCGGACAGAGTGACGAACAAACCGACCGAGGCCAATGAAACAAACAATCTCTTCTTCAAGTGCTGATCTTTCAAATGCCCCGCGAATCATGCGGAGTGGGTTAGTGGTTGAGAGACCAGCGCGGGGACAGAAGATAACAAAAAACCTCCAGCCCCCGGCAAATCGGAGAATGAAGGCAATCAGCGAATCCCGCCACGCACTCGCGCGACGGGCTGGCCTCATCCTTCTCTTTGACGGAGAAGTTAGCCCCCAAAGTAGGACAGGCGTCCCGCCTGTCCCGCAGTGAAGACCGCGACGAGCACTGCCAAGTCGATATCCTGACTCCGGGCTTGGAACCTTACTCCCGCCTTCCCGGTCTCTGAGGAGACCAGTGGCTGTGGGAGCTTGTAGCCCGTTACAGTGGCGCAACCGTCCCCGATTCTCACGGGGTTCCCTGACGTTTGGCAGTGTTAAAGATGGACAACCCGTCCATCGGTTTCAAAGAACACATACTTCCTAGTCCTTCCGGTCCCTCTTGCCAAGAATAATCTTCCACCCGGGAGCCTCGGGGTAGCCTCGGGGTNNGCCTCAGGGTGGCTTCGGGGTGCCTCCCGGTTGGCTACCAGATGGCCTGAGGGTGGCCTGAGGGTGGCCTCGGGGTGGCCTCGGGGTGGCCTCGGGGGCAGCGCGGGATGCTATTCCGCCTGTTCCACCAAAAACAGCGACCGGGGTGTTAATGAAAGGCGTATGACGAGAGGGGTTTAGCGAAGCGCACCACCTCCTGAAGAATTGAGATGCGCCCTCGCCCGGACGGGCCACCGCCGCAGGCTTTACTCCGCCGCCGGGCCCGATTAGCCTGTCCCGCCGTGAACGTCCAAGCCGCCATGCTTAAGTTCGAATTCGGATTTCGGTCTTCGGGCTTCCTTCGGCCTTCGGCCCTCGACCTTCGGCCTTCTCCCCCTCTCCGCCGCCTCTCTACTTATGATCCAGGTTAAAGCTCTGACCAAATTATACGGCGAGTTCGTCGCGGTGAAGGAACTCGACCTTGAAGTGCAGCCCGGCGAAGTCATGGGGCTGGTCGGGCCCAATGGCGCGGGCAAGACCACCACGTTGCGCTGCCTTGCGGGGATAATTCCGCCCACGCGCGGCAGCATACACATTTGCGGACATGACCTCGCGCAGGAACCGATTGCGGCCAAGCAGCAACTGGCGTTCTTCACCGACGAGCCCCGGCTCTTCGATTACCTGACGGTGCAGCAGCACCTGGCCTTCACCGCCCGCATTTACCAGGTCCGGAACTACGAACCGCTGGCCGATCAGTTGCTCACCGAGTTGGAACTCGCCGGCAAGAAGAACGCCGTCCCCGGCGAACTCTCCCGCGGCATGAAGCAGAAGCTGGCCATCGCCTGCGGCCTGCTCCACGCGCCCCGGGTGATCTACTTTGACGAGCCGCTCACGGGCCTCGATCCCATCGGCATCCGGCGCATGAAGGACTCCATCCTCAAGCGCGCCCGCGATGGCGCCGCCATCATCATCAGCTCCCACCTGCTGCATCTGGTCGAGGAGATTTGCTCCCACATCCTGATCCTGAAAGACGGCAAGAAGATTATCCACGGCACGCTGAGCGAGATTACCCAGAAGTTCTCGGCCGAGGCGGGCGACGCCAGCCTGGAAGAGGTTTTCTTCCGCGCCACCGGTGACGCGGAGCCAGCCAAGGCCGGGGAACCGCCGCTGATCAAATGAAACCCGCCGCCCGTCCACGAAGTTCTCCCTGATGAACTCCGCCCTCCTCTACCTCCAGTATCACTCGATCAAGAACCGCACGGTGATGCGGATCAAACGGCTCAAGCAACCGAAGTATCTCTTTGGCGCCGCGGTAGGCGGGCTCTACTTCTACTGGTATTTCTTCCGCACGATCTTCGGCACCTCCACGCGGGGGCAGACTTTCGCGTTGTTCGCCTCGCCGGACAACCAGGCGCTATTCGAATCCCTCGGCGCGCTGATGCTGCTCATTCCTCTGCTGCTGGCCTGGATCATCCCCCACCAGCGCGCAGCCTTGACCTTTACCGAAGCCGAGATCGCCTTTCTGTTTCCCGCGCCGATCAGCCGCCGCACGTTGATCCACTTCAAACTGTTGCGTTCGCAAACCGCCATCCTATTTACGACCCTCCTGCTGACTATCGTATCCAGGCGCCTGGGCGGCCATGCCTGGATTCGCGCCGCAGGCTATTGGCTGATTCTCTCCACCATCCACCTGCATTTCCTCGGGTCGTCCTTCGCCCTGACGCGGCTGCTGGACCGCGGCATCAGCACCTGGCAGCGGCGTCTCGGCATCCTGGCCCTGGTGCTCGCCCTGGCTGGGGTGGTGTTCGTTTGGAGCCGGCAGACCATGCCTGAGTTTGACCCCTCCCGGCTCACGGACCAGCAGGCCGTCAAGGATTACATCCAACAAGTCCTGACCGCTGGCCCCGTTCCTTACTTGCTGTATCCGTTACGGCTGGTGGTCCGGCCTTTCCTGGCGCCGAACGCGCTCGCTTTTCTCTACGCGCTCGGGCCGGCGCTGGTGCTGGTGCTGCTGCACTACGCGTGGGTGGTGCGCTCGAACGTGGCGTTTGAAGAAGCCTCAGTCCAGGCCTCCCAGAAGCTGGCCGAGAAGCTGGCCGCCGTCCGCGCCGGCAATTGGCAAGCAGCGCGGAAGAAACCCAAGAGCAAGCGCCCGCCGTTCCGGCTGCAACCCACCGGCCCACCGGCCGTCGCGTTGCTCTGGAAGAACCTCATCAGCGCCGGCCAGGCCTTCACCTTGCGCATCTGGATCAGTCTCGCCGTGTTCGCCATCGTCGCCTCGATGGGGGTGACGCAAGGCTCCGGCGGCGCCGGCCTGCGCCCGGTGCTGGGCATGATTGCGCTCATGCTCATGGTTTGGTCCATCCTGATCGGAGCGCAATTGCTCCGCCAGGACTTCCGTCAGGACCTGTCACTGGCCGACCTGCTCAAGACCTACCCCCTGCGGGGCTGGCAACTCGCCCTCGGCGAACTCCTCGCCCCGGCTGCCGTTCTGACCTGCATTCAATGGCTCCTGCTGATCGTGATTATCGGCCTGTTCTGGCAATCCACCCCGCCTGGGCTCGGGCGGCCGGAGTGGCTGGGCCTGGCATTCGGCGCCGCCCTGATCATGCCCATGCTCAACCTGATCATCCTCCAGATTCCCAACGCTGCCGCGCTGGCATTCCTCGCGTGGTTCCAGTCGGCCAAGAGCGGTGGGCACGGCATCGAAGCCACCGGCCAGCGGCTCATTTTCATGCTCGGCCAGTTGGTCGTCATCGCCGTAGCCCTGCTCCCGGCGGTGGCGCTGTTTGCCGGGGTGTTCTTCCTGGTAAAAATGCTGCTGGGCACCGCCGCCGCCCTCCCCCTCGCCGCGATTGCCGCCGCCCTCGTGCTGGCCGTCGAAGCGGCGTTCGGGGTCATACTGCTCGGCTGGCTGTTCGATCGGTTTGACGTGTCCGCCGAGCAGACCAGTTGAGCCTCCCAGGCTCTTGCCCTGCGCCGGGAACCTGCTAAGCTACGGCTACTGAGTGTTATGAACATATTGCAGATATCGAAACGAATCTTTCTGTTGATAGCGGTGAACATCCTGGTGGTGACCACCATCAGCCTGGTTTTGGGCATCTTCCACGTGGGGCAATACTTCCCCGAAGGCGGCTTGCAAGGGCTGGCCATCTTCTGCCTCATCTGGGGCTTCGGCGGCGCTTTCATCTCGCTAGGCCTGTCACGCCTCATGGCCAAATGGATGATGGGCGTCAAGGTCATCCCGCCGAATACCACCGACCCCACCCTGCGCGAGCTGGTGGAGACCGTCCACGCCCTCGCCCGCCAGGCCGGCCTGCCCAAGCTGCCCGAAGTCGGCATCTATGAGTCTGAGGAAGTCAACGCCTTCGCCACCGGCCCCACCAAATCNNGCCAACGGGGACATGGTCACCATGACGCTGATCCAGGGCATCATCAATGCCTTTGTGATGTTCCTGGCGCGCGTCCTGGCCTTCGTCATCAGCCAAGCCATGCGCTCCCGGGACGACCGCGATAGTGGCGGCGGCTGGCTGCAATTCATCCTCGTCATGGTCTTCCAGATCGTCTTCTCCATCCTGGGTTCGCTGGTAGTGTGCTGGTTCTCCCGGTGGCGCGAGTTCCGGGCCGATGCCGGCGGTGCCCGGCTCGCTGGCCGCGAGAACATGATCAACGCCCTGCGCGCCTTGCGCCGGCTCCACGATCCCGAGGTGGCCGCCGCCGAAGCCTCCCGTGCCCAGGCCTTCCAGTCCTTGAAGATCTCCGGCCAGTCCAAAGGCCTCCTGGCCCTGTTCGCCTCCCATCCGCCCCTCGAACAACGCATCGCCCGCCTCGAACAAGGCGCCTTTTAACGGCCAAAACCCGGGCGAAGTTCCGCCTCCCCACCCTTTCTCCAGGCTTTGTGGGAGCTTTGGGGGAGCTTTGTAGGAGCTTTGGGGTGGCTTTAGGGTCGCATTGAGGTGGCTTTAGAGTCGCAATCGGTTGGCTATCAACAGGCTTTGCGGTGGCTTTAGCCCCCCATTAGGTGGCTTCGGACGCCCTTTCTTCATTCTGCCTTTCCTCTGAGGTGGCCTTGGGAGGCCTTGCCGCCGCCGGCAGCCTGCCGCAGCACCTCGGTGAAAGCCAAGACATCAGAGCGACTTCCACATGAAATCCGTCATTTTTTGGTTGCAGCCTCACATAAGCATGTGATACTCGCCAACGCAGTCCGAATCCGAGCGAGCACGGCGGCGCAACCGCTTCCGCGGGTCGCTTATTAGACAATCAGTAACATATGCAAAGAACAAGAAAACTCCCTCAGAGACCAGCCGTACGCGGTTTAGTATTGGCCCTGGCAGTCAGCGCACTGTCCAGTCAACTCGCCCAGGCGCATCCTTACGCTTCCGGCGTCACCAACAATGCCGGCACCGTCTCGTTCATCCTGAACGAGAGTGCCGACAGCGTCCAAGTCGCCTTCGACAAGGCTGGCGCCGGCTACACCAGCACCAACAGCCTGGGCGCCCTGGCGGCCGGCATGCACAGCTTCGCCCTGGGCGCACATACGAACTACGCGGTCATCGTTAGCAAGGGCGGCAACGGCATTCCGTTCAAGATCAGCACAGACACCAACCCTTTGGTGAACTTCGCCCTGCCGGAAGGCATTGCGGTCAACAAGAATCCCAAGACGGCTAACTTCGGGCGGATTTACGTCTGCAATAGCAGTCCGGGGGCCGCGCCGAGCACTTGGGGTGGTGTCGTCACCCGGACCACCACTCAGGGCGTCTATCTCCTCAACGCCGACCAATCCGATGCCGTGGGCCAGGGAGACAATGCCCTGACCGCCGGACTGAGCATGGATGTCACTGTCAATGCCAGTGCGGTGCCGTACAAGATTAGCGTTGGGCCGGATGACATGGTGTATTTTGGCGATTGCCGGGGACGCTATGGCACGCCACATTACGCTGGCGACGGGACCGGCATCTATATGGCGGCGCCGGATTTCTCGACTGGCCAAGGCTTGTTCCCCTTCGCCTCGACCACGATGTTCGGCGGAGTCGATGGCAAGCCTTGCGTGAGCGGTTCGCTGGCTACCAGCAATTTGGTTGTTTACGCCTATGAATGGGATAGTTCCACCCCTGCCGATCCCATGGTCTGGCAATACAATATCGGGGCCGGCCCCTTGCCGTGGACTACGCCGCCGCCCACCTTCTTCGTCGATGCGTGGGGGGGCGTAGGTGTCAACTACGTCGAAGGCGACACCACGCTTAGCCCGGACGGCTCGCTCCTCTATGTAGCGCTGGACCGCGGCACGCCAGGGTCATCCCAGCCCCCGCTGTGCATATACCGCACGAACAGCTTCACGGGAACCACGCTGCAACAAGCCAATGCGATTTGGAACGTGGAGGCCGCGTGGGGCACCACCAAGGACGTGTTTCAGTATCTCTATTCATTCGATATTTCGGCTGATGGCCAGGAACTCGCCACGGCCAACGGCCTCGCCGTCCACGGCCCCATCGCTGTCATCTCCCTTACGAACGGGATACCGGACCTCGGGACCTACCATTGTATTGATACTGATATGGACGACCTCAACGCCACGTGGACTGCGAACAACTACAGCATTCGTGGCGTCTGTTATGACGCCGCCGGCAACGTCTATGCCTCAACCCGGGCGGGCTTCATCCGCGTCTATTCCCCGGGCCAATCCACCGTCGCCGTTACGGCCAATGACTGGACCGGCACCAACGGCACATTCGCGATCTCCAAATCCGCCCTCACCCCTCGATCCATCATTACCGGCCCGCAGGACCTGGACCTGACCGGCACGCTCGTGGCGGCTGAATACTACGGGGCGCAATCTGGAGCATTCTACATCAGCGGAGTGCCCTTTATTAACAATAATGCCCGCATCGGCGGCACCGCTGGCGCAGTTGCCAATACCCCCAATTTCGGCACGAGCCAGGATGCCCTGAACCTCGCCACGATTTCCGCGGCCGACAGTTATGCCGCCACATTCAGCTTCTCGGTTCCCGGCACCGCCGGCCACAGCTACAAGCTGCAGATGCTGTTCCATGACAACTATTCCGGCACGGCCGCCGTGCGCAACCGGGAGTTTGACGTGAAGGTCGGCAATGGCGTGGCCTTGGCCTACAACCTCGATCTCGCCCTGCTGGATGCCAACCTGACCAAGGCCAGAGACGTCGTTTTGACCTACTCCTACACCAACACGGATGGGAGCCCGCTGCCGATCACCATGCGCAGCGAGGCCGATAACGCCGAGATCAGCGCCCTGATCCTCAAGGACACCACCCCCGGCGCCGTCATCGCCCCGGTTATCTCAGCCAATCCGCAGTCGCTCTCCAAACTGGCGGGCCAGACGGCCACGTTCCTGTGCGCGGCGCTCGGCACGTCACCCACGTACCAATGGCAGGCCGGGGTCGTTGGCAGCGGCACCTACACCAACCTGATCAACGGCGGCCGCTTCTCCGGCGTCAACTCGGCGGTCCTGACCATTGCGAACCTCAAGGTCACCGATCAGCTCGATTACGTCCTCAAGGCCACCAACTCCGCCGGCCAGGCCGTTAGCGGCCCGGCCACCCTGACCGTTACCCCCCTGGGCAACGTGGCCACCGTGGCCGCGCCCGCCGACCTGGGCCTGGGCGTGGGAAGCGTGGTTGCCGCCGAATACTACGGCACGGACGTTGGCCCGCTCACCATTGGCACGACTGTCTTTCATAACAACAATGCCCGGATCCCAGCCGTCGCCTCTGGCGGTGGCTTCACGGGAGCCGTCAATACCCCCAACTTTGGCGCGAGCGCCGACGCAGTCAGCCTCAGCACGATTTCGGCGGCTGATGCCTGGGCGCCCAGCCTCGACTTTACGATTCCTACCGTCGCGGGGCGCAATTACCTGCTCAAGCTGCTGCTGCATGACAACACGTTCGACACCGTTGGCACTCGGGTCTTCACGGTCGCCGGCGGCCTGCAGTCGGGCGGCCTGGGGCAGCTAGGTCCGCAAATTGACCTGGTCCAGTTTGGCGCTTATGAAACGCAGCCCGCCGACCTGATGCTCACGCTCGGCGTGACCAACAGCGATGGCAGCGCCATCGAGGTTCAGATGAGTTCAATCGTTCAGAACCCCATGATCAGCGCGCTGATCCTCGAGGACGTTTCGTCCGGCACGGTGCCGCCCGAGATCACCCTCCAACCCCAGTCCAACGTAACTCTCTACTCCGGCCACACCACCAACCTGTTCGCCGTCGTAGGTGGCACCTCCCTCATCTACCAGTGGCAGATGTCCACCGATGGCGGCGGGACTTGGAATAACCTGACCGATTCCGCCGGCAGCGTGGCGGGTTCGACTACCCCTTCATTGACCCTGACGGTCAGTTCTGCGGTGCCAAACGCGCAGTACCAGTTGGTGGCGCACAATACCGCCGGCTCGGTCACCACCACCCCGGCCGCTGTGACCGTCCTTAGTGGTCCGCCGCTGATCATCACCGGCGGTGACCTTCCCGCCGCGCAGGCCTTCCGCGTCGGCCAGACCCTCAACCTCGCGGTCCAGGTGGACGGCAACGCTCCCTTCACGTTCGCATGGCAGCGTTCCCCGGACGGCGGAACGACCTGGAACCCGGTCACCAACGGCGGGCGCACTTCGGGCGCCACCAGCAACGTGCTGACCATCCTCAATGCCCAGACCAACGACGCGGCCGTCTATCGGCTCTCGGTCTTGGACGACCAGTCAGGTGGCACCCCGACCCTTAGCGCGATGGACACCGTTACCGTCCTCTACGGGGCCGCCAGCTTCAACAACGACGGCACGGGCTGGACGCTCAATGGCGATACCCCATCGATTGCCAACAACATCTTCGTGCTGACCGTCTATAATGCCCCTGCCGTCCACCGCACCGCCTTCTACAGCGCGCCGGTGTATGTCGGAGCCTTCAAAGCCGGATTCACCTACACGGACTCCAGCGGTTTCCTCGCCGGTGACGCTGCGGACGGAGGCGCCTTTGTGCTGCAAAACGACCCGTCCGGCGCCACCTACCTGGGCGATGGCGGGGGCGGCCTCGCCTACACTGGCAAGGGCGGTCCGAGCTTCGCCCTGTGCTGGGACCTCTACATCTATGATCCAGGTCACATTGGCACCCCGGGCTGGCTCTGGTCCACCAATGCCGCCGACGTCGGCGACAGCGCGAATCCCTTTAGGACGAGCGGGAGTGTCGGCTTCCTTAACACCTCTCCGATGGACGTGAGTCTGCTCTATAATGGCGGCCAGTTGACGCTGACGCTGACTCAGAACGGAAATGTTTTCCAAAACGTCATCAACAGCATCAACCTCCCCGCCATGCTGGGCGCCAATACGGCGTTTGTCGGGCTTACCGGTGCGGATGGCTCGCTGAGCTCCGACCAAAGCGTCTCTAACTTCTACTTCGAGCCGCTGGTGGCCCTCTCCTCCCAAGTGACCGGCACCAATACG
Organism: Limisphaerales bacterium; assembly: GCA_003152225.1. Lineage (GTDB taxonomy): Bacteria > Verrucomicrobiota > Verrucomicrobiia > Limisphaerales > UBA8199 > PALSA-1440. Next base: position 24,416 of record PLZQ01000509.1, read on the forward strand.
GTGCTGCTCTCCTGGGAGAAAAACAGCGGCCTCGTTCTGGAATCCACCTCTAGCCTGACGTCCGGCGTCTGGCAGACCGTGCCGGTCGGCACGGTGGCCGGGCAGGCGGTCATCCCGCTGTCAGGCGGTAGCCAGCAGTTCTACCGGCTGTCCTCGCCGCTGCCTTAAGGCCCCCTAAGCCAGCGCGCAACATAGCAGTTCACCAACCCCGGCCCCGAGGCAACTCGGTGAGCCGGGGTCTTGGTGTACTGGCTGGCCTTCGCTGTTGCCGCCACATTAATGTGGATGTCCTTCACCCCCCAACAAGTCTCTAGCGGCGACTGAGCGGTCTGCTTGAGCGGAGCCCGGTGTATAATCCAAGATACAAACGCAGGCCATTTCCGAATAAGCAAGGATTCTTCTTATAACCTCATGAGCTTTGTGCTTGTTAACCCACATGAATATGCGACCCTTGCGAGCGCTGGCAGTCGCTAGCCAACCGAATGCTAATATCTTGCGTAGTAACGTTATCGTTTCCAGTCGGTTAAATAACAATCCAGTTATGATAAACACCACAACCCTCCCCACTCGACCAACCCTTCGCGGGTTGGTATTGGCCCTGGCAGTCACCGCGCTGTCCAGCGTTGTCGCACGGGCAGTCCCTTACGCCTCGTGCATCACCAATAACGGCACCACCGTCTCGTATTACCTCAACGAGCCTGCCACCGATGTTACCGTCATATACGACGGCGGCGGCGTGGGAAAAACGAATGACCTGGGGGCCCTGACCAAAGGTCCTCACACTTTCAGCATGACCGGCCATACGAGCTACAAAATCAAGGTCACGCAGGTCGCCCCCGTGGGCTGGACCTTGATCAGCGACGACAGCAATTTGATGAACCTCTACGGCTCGCCTAGAGGTGTCGCGGTCAGCCAGGTCTCGTCGAACCTCTCCACCTTCGGCCGCATCTACGTCGCCGACAGCGCTGCGCCAGGCGGGGCGGCGAAAACCATAACCGATGCGGCGACGAAACTAGTGCGCACCAACTTTGGCAAAGGCATTTACGTGCTCAACGCGGACCAATCCGACTGCGTCGGGCAAGTCTTTGCCTCAAGCGCTAGCGGCATACGGGTTCAACCGGCTTCAAATGGCATCCCCTTTAATCTCACCACCCCCAGCACTTCGTCGCCGTTCCACCTCGGCTTCGGCCCCGACAATAAACTCTACGTCAATCTCTTCGGAACGATTGACGCGACCACGGTTCGCAGCACCAACGCCGATTGCTTCGGCTTCGAAGTGGTGCTCTCAGGCGTGGGTGAGAATGTCAATACCACGGTCCATACCGATTCGGCAAGCAAGCCGATTGTCCGTGGCTCGACGCAGGATGGCAGTCTAACGCTGTTGACGTTGGACGGCGCCATGTCCGGTCCGGGCGGTTACAACAGCATCGCCGAGTGGGACATCCTGGGCGGGCCGCTGCCTTGGAACACCCCTCCGACCTTTGTCGGCACCGCTAGCGCCTATAGTGGGGCAATGGACGTGACCTGTGACTTTAACGAGGGCGCGGATGGCAAGTGGTTCATCTTGACGGATCGCTCCGCCGGCACCGACCGGGCGTCGGTTCAGGAGTATGACACCGACGGAACGACTCTGTTGTTCGATTCCTTTGTCTTCTATGGCTCTCCCGACCCGCTCCGTAACGCCATGGCCTGCGACCTTTCCCCCGACGGAACGACTTTCTCCTTCCTGCGGATTGACAATTCGGTGATGCTGTTCACTCTGACGAACGGGGTTATCGACACGAGCACCCTGTTCACCCTCACCGCGCCTGCCTCAACGTCAGTTCCGTCCCCTGCGACCGGGAATGGTCGGCAAATGTGCTTTGATGCGGCGGGCAACATCTACACCGTCAGTTCCGGCCAGGCCCGGTTGCGCACCTACGCGCCGGGCGGCTTCACGGTGGCGACCACCGGTTCGGACGGGTCGTTTGTCGTCACCAAACCGTCAACCTCGGTGAGCGTCACGGCCACCACGCCCTTGGCCTCGATGGATACCACCCAGCCGCCGGGGGTCTTCACCTTTACGCGCGTCGGCGACACCGCGTCCACCTTGCCGGTCGGCTATGCGTTAACCGGGACGGCCACGAATAACGTTAATTACAACCTCCTTTCCGGCACAGTCACCTTTCAGGCCGGCGATACCTCCACGAACGTCTATGTTACGGCCAAAGCCACGCCTGCCGGGCCGACGCGCAGCGTGATTGTGACCATCAGCAACAGCACCGCCTATGCGCCCGCTGCGCCGCTAACCGCCACGGTGTACATCATCGACACCAACACCCCTACCCTCCACGTTGCGGCCCGGGACACCCAGTTCTATGAGCGGACCAACGACCTCGCCCGTTTCACCCTCACTCGCTGGGGCGACACGAATATTTATCTGTCACAGATCAACGTCACTTATGGCGGCACGGCCACCGCGGGCACGCAGTTCTACGGTGACGCCAACACCTTTATGACTTACGGCGACGAAACCAAGGACGTCTTTGTTTATCCGATCCACGACGGCGTGGTGACCGGTCCCTTGACCGTAACCGCAACGGTGGCCCCCGCCAGCGATGGCAGTTACGTCGTCGGGACACCCGCCACCAGCGGGGCGGTAACCCGCGTGGACGCGGATGACCCGCCGGAAACGGTGCTCTGGGCGGACAACTTCAGCACCGATAGTTCGGCCAACTGGACGGTCTTATTCGCCACCACCAACGGGGTCGCGCCGGATTATTGTATCAACGCGCAGCCCGACGGTACTTCGCTGCCGCTGATCGGGAGCTGGCCTTTCGATTACAGCGCGCTGGCGATTCCTTCCGCACCGCACACGACGGATGGCTCGACTCATGGCTTGTATATGACCGTGAACAAGAACGACACCGTTCCCGCGGCAGCGGCGCTGAACCTGTATCTCAAGGGCCAGAGTTTCAGTGGCAACTACGCGCTGCGCTTCGACATGTACCTGATCGAGAACAGCAGCACTTACACAACCGAATATAGCCTCTTCGGCATCAACCATTCCGGCACCAAGACCAATTGGTTCCGGGGCAGCACTGTCGGCTTCACGGGTGTGGATCCGGTCGGCTGGAGTTTCGACGGCGTCTTCTACGCGATCGAAGCGGATGCGTCCGGGACCGACGATTATGTTGGGTACAGTTCGCCAATGGCCGCGGACCATAACCCGACCCCGATCACTTCCGGAGTCGGCGCCACGGCTCTGACCACCGTATTCAAAGCGCCGCCCTGGACGGCAGGCGGGACCGCCATCGGCGGCTCACCCGCCAATATATACAGTTCCTCGACGCCGATCTGGGCCGATGTGGAAGTCAAACAGGTCAATGGCGTGCTCTACTGGTCGATTAATCACACCTCGATCTTCTCCTACACCAACACCACCGGCTACACCAGCGGCAACATCATGCTGGGCTACACGGATGCATACGACTCGATTGGCGGGACCGGTGGAGGCGTCATCTACGCCAATGTCCGGGTGATCAGCCTGGCGCGGCCCCTCGTCACGAAGGTCCTGCGGAACGGGAACAACGCCGAGATCACGTTCACCGCGAATGCCGGCGATGTGACGGCCCAGTTCACGCTCCAGTCGGCGTCACTGGTTAACGGCACGTATGCCGATACCAGCTCGACGATCACCTCGCTGGGCGGCGGCGTCTTTAAGTCCGTGAAAGCAGCCGCCGGCGACCAGCAGTTCTACCGGATCAGGAGAATCGAGTAACACTGAACAGCGGTTCGTCTGCCTTCATCGAGGCACCCGCGTCTAACGGGTGCCTCCTTTGTCGCAGCCGATAACTGCGAGCTGAGGCTTGACCGCCCCGATGGCTCAAGCCAAGCCCTCTACTGGTAAGGGTATTGCGGGTCGCATTATGAGCTTGTCCTCATCCGCCGAGCGCCGGGAGTCTCGCCGCCCGGTAGCGCACAGGTTGAATGGATTGGAGCTCCTCGCTGGCGAACACCGACCGGCAATCCATTGTAGAGGGCGCGCTGGGAACCTATGTTGCCGAGAATCTAGGCGTTTATCCGTGTTCATCTGTGTCCATCTGCGGTGCTCTTCTGGTGGTCCGGGAGACCGAACAGGAAGCGGAAGAGGGTCGTGCCAATGCACCGGGCCGAATAGGGCGGCCAGTACCAATAGTTGAACAGGACGCCGGCCAGCAGTGGCCCCAGGACCAATGCCCCAAGATCGAGCGAAGTGAAGGCAACCAGGTTCAGCGAAATCAGAAAGCTCAGGACGTTCGTGGCAACGGTTGGCCACAAAGAGGGCAGGCGGTTCTGCGCGAGAATCAGCGTCGTCCAGAAGGAGAATTGCATCAGGAGAAACGAGTCCAGGGTCATCAGGCAGAGCCACCCGACCGGCAGCATGCGCTTGCCGCTCCCAAACCATGTCAGCAGATAAGGCCCCAGCAGAATCAGACCGGCGGCCATGATCAGGAAGGAGAGAAACTGCAGCCAAACACGTGGACGCAGAATCTGCTGCAAAGCGTGGTAATCGTGCTGACCGATATACTGACTGGCCATCGGCCACTTCACGAGCGTCCACACGCTGGCCATGCCAAGGGCCACCCCCACAAGCTGAATGGATAATCCGTATTCAGCAGTCGCCCGCAACCCGAGGACGTAGGCGCAAATCTGAATATTCCCGTTCGCAGTCAGGTATCCCGCCACCATTTGCACGCCGGTGCGCCAACTGTTCGGCCAGAGGATCGCCAAGGTCTTTTTGGCATCGGTCTTTTCCGGCAGTGAATGGCCCGCCAGCAACTGCAGGCACTTGGATCGAGCCCACGACCGCCCAACGAGGCTGCCCACCAAAGCGCCCAGCGGCATGCTCAGCAGGCCAGCGCCGCACAATAGCAGCACGGCGGTCACTACCAACCGCAAGCTGTAAGCCACCATGCCGATACGCATCCCAAGCCGGACCTGGTTCATGCTCTGGACGAAAAGTCCCCAGAAGCCTGCATAAATGTCGAACGATGTGGACAGCAGAGTGGCCGCCCAGGCCAGGCGCGTCAGGTTGGGGAAGGCGGTTTCGTTGACACGGTGTTCAACCGCCAGGGTCCCCGTGATGCCCACGATCACCAGCAGGGCCAGCGTGAGATAGCGGTACAGGATGCGGCTCGCAGAGAGCAGTTCTAAAACAAGACCATAATTCGGAGCGCGCGATTTCCCGCATCGGCAGCGATTGCACCGAACCCAGTTCGACCAGCTTGTCGCGGTCGAGCGGCTGCGCCTGCCGGTCCAGCCAATTGACGCTCCGGGCCTTGCCGGCGACCTTGATTCCCTGGCGCGCGAGGGCTTCTCTGAAGAACGAAACAAAGAGACCCGCGGGGTTATGCAGGGTGACTAACCCGCATCGTCAATGGGCATTTGGCCGGAGACGAGGAGCGTGTTCTGGCACAGGGGATGGTAGAAATGCACCTTGCGCGTCGCGCCTCTTTCCGCCGTCTGCATCCGGTTGTTGAACGAGAGCCAGGCGGTGGCGGGCTCCAGCGCCAGTTGGCATGCGGCGCCCACGCGCAGCCCGGGCTTGACTACAGCTTGCAGTGCGTTGTCATTGATGGTGAGGGTGGAAATCTCCGCGCCATAGTAATACTCCAGATCATCCCACACCCACCCCGACCCGAGCGGCGGACCATGGAAGTAGCTTTCATCGCCCACCAGGCCGCCAGCGATGGATTTCACCCCGGCGTTGGTCAGGGCAGATACCAACGGTCCAAGCGCTTTGTAAATGTCGCCCCCGTGCAGGCGCGCGTTGATAGTCGGGTCGCCGTTGCCAAAGACAATCAGGTCTCCCTTAAGCGTGCCCGCCGGGTTGGGCCGGGCTTTGGCATAGAGGGAGGGCTTGATCCGGTGATCGGTGCCCAACGGTCGAGCGCCAGGACAACGGTGTAGAGCTTGGAGTTGGAAGCCGGGCGGAACAACTTCTGCGGGTTTTGCTCGAAGAGGGTTATGCCGGTGTCCAAGAATACGATTTTCACATCCCACAGCGCGGCATCGTACTTGGGCTGGCCGACGTGCGCGGCCAGCCGCTGTCGCAGCTCGGCCAGTGTCGCGGGCGGCTTTTGCTCCTGGGCGAGCACGTTGCCGGCGAGCAAGGCGGCTAGAGCAAACGGCAACAATAATAGCTCACGGGTGTGGTTCATGGACTCCTGTTCAAGAGAACTGCTTGTCGAATTTGTTATGCATTCCGATTCAAATCCACTTGAGTGACGCCACACGTGAAGGCGTGCGGCCTACGAGCCCCTCTAGCGCCGTGCACCCTAATGCGACGCAACGACTTATGGCGCGCAGCATAGCTCTTCGGTTTTCGGAGCCGCGACGCCGATCTAGCGGATCGCCTACGACTGGACAAGGCGCGATCGTCGCTGGCTCTTGCCGCCTTACCGCTGCCTGGAAGTTCTTTTCCGAAAAGGGCTTGATTCCGGGCGGTGCCGCCCCTTACGGCCAACGGGTGAATCAGGCTATTCCCATGCGCTGCCACCCCAAGAACCCTTGGATCAGCAATGCGCTCGCGGCCCGAATGCTGATCTTCTTGACCCGGCACCGGCTGCCAGTGGTGAGCCGCCTCTTCGGGTATTTCCTCGGCTGCGACATCGGCCTGGCGCTCCCCAAGACCGTGTTCCTGCCGCATCCGATGGGCATCGTCATCCACAGTGGCACCCGGATTGGCGACCACGTCGTGATTGGCCACCAGGTCACCCTGGGCGGCCGCGATTTCACCAACGCCGCGCCCCAGGTGGAGGACGGTGTCTATATCGGCGCCGGCGCAAAGATCCTGGGCGGGGTGCGAATTGGTCGGGGGGCCACCGTCGGCGCCAATGCCGTGATCACCAAAGATGTCCCCGCCGGAGCCACGGTCGTCGGCGCCAACCGCCTTTTGCCCAAGCGCAGCTCCTACGCACTCGATTGAGGGTGGGAAGGCATGAGCGGGGACCTGGCTTTTCAAGGTTTGAGGTTCGAGCTTGGAAGCTCAAAGTTCAGGGTTTCCTATAAGCATACCGAATACAACTCCCCTCCCACGCGGCCCTGGGGGTGGTCTGGAGGCACCCTGGACATACCCTAGACCTGACGTGACACCGTAGCAACAGGCAAGCAGCGCTCTCCCTTACAGGCAATTCAACGAGCTTCTCATCCCACTGCCGCCCTGCCGCCGAGGTGGCTCAGTGAGATGGCTTTACCTCGGCTCGCGACAGGCTACATTCCAGTTGAGCGTGCGCACGGCTCTGTTATGATTGACCGGACTAATCAAGTATGAAGGTTCTCTTTAACTGCCACACGCCGTTCATGTTGGCGCATGGCGGCGGCCAAATCCAGATTGAGCAGACCATGGCGGCCCTCCATAAGATCGGCGTCTCTGTCGAACCGCTGCGCTGGTGGGACGAGAACCAAACCGGCGACTTTTTGCACCATTTTGGGCGAATCCCAATGGGGCTAGTTGTCCCCGCCCAGCAAAAGGGCATGAAGGTGGTGTTGGCGGATCTTCTGACGGAGATGGGATCTCGCTCTGCATCGAGGTTGAGACTGCAAAGAATCGTTACGCGGGCTATGCAATGCATTCTTCCCGCCAGCGTTCTGACCCCATTTAATTGGCAGAGCTATCGGCGGGTTGACGCCTGCCTCGTCAACACTCCTTGGGAGGCACACCTGATTCACTATGTTTACGGAGCCCCCGAGCAGAGGGTCCATATTGTGCCCAATGGAGTTGAGGACGTTTTTTTCCAAAGCCCACCGGCTCAACGCGGCTCATGGCTGGTCTGTACGGCAACGATCACCCCCCGCAAACGGGTGCTGGAGCTAGCCCGATCGGCCCTTGAAGCTCAAACCCCGCTGTGGGTGATCGGCAAGCCGTACAACGCTGGCGACCCTTACGCCGACCGCTTTTTCCAGTTGGCAAAGAGGAATCCTGAGGTCCTGCGCTACGAAGGAGCCATTGCGAGTCGCACGGAGCTAGCCCGAGTGTACCGTGCCGCACGCGGCTTTGTGCTCTTGAGCATGATGGAGACGCGCAGCCTCTCAGCTGAGGAAGCGGCAGCCTGCGAATGCCCGCTGCTGTTGAGCGATTTGCCCTGGGCACGCAATGTTTTTAAAGAACGAGCGACCTACTGCCCGGTTAGTGGATCGGACCAGGCAACTGCGAAAGTGCTGCGGCAGTTCTACAACCTCGCACCCACTTCGAAACCGCCCCCAAAACCGGTTTCCTGGGTCGCAGTCGCCAAACAACTTAAGACCATTTATGAATCAATCACCAGGTAACTGGCATGGTCGGGAACGGGACATGACGAATTGGGCCTTGGCCGCTCCGCCGCCGACCTATGGGGTGGAACTGAACAGCTTATGAGAGTCCTTTTCGCCCACCTGATGCCGTTTGCGCTCGCCCACGGTGGACTGCAAGTCCAGATCACGCAAACCCGCGCCGCGCTCGAGAAGCTTGGCATCCAAGTCGAGTTCCTGCGCTGGTGGGACGAAACTCAGGCCGGAGACATCTTGCACCATTTTGGCCGGATGTCCAGTTTTCTCGTCCGCGCTGCGCAGCAGAAGGGATTCAAGGTCGTCGTCGCCGACTTGCTCACCGCGCAGGGCTCCCGTTCTCCGGCGCGGCTCAAGCTGCAAAAATTCGTCAGGCGAGCGATGGTGCAGGTGCTCTCGCGCCGCCGCGTCGCCTTGTTCGACTGGGATTCCTACCAGCTCTCAGACGCCTGCGTGGCATTGACGGGGTGGGAAGCCTATCTCCTGAATGAACTGTACGGCGCGCCGCCCGGGAAGACGCATGTCGTACCCAACGGAGTTGAGGAGGTGTTCCTGAATAGCCAGCCAGCGACGCGCGGCCCCTGGCTGGTCTGCACGGCGACCATTACCGAACGCAAACGCGTGCTCGAACTCGCCGAGGCCGCTGTGCGCGCCCACACCCCGCTTTGGATAATCGGCAAGCCTTACTCGGAGGCGGATGCCTACGCCCGACGATTTTCCACCCTCGCCAAGGCGCACCCTCACACCCTGCGCTATGAAGGCCCGATTGAGGATCGGGCAAAACTGGCGCAGGTGTATCGCGAGGCCCGCGGGTTCGTGCTGCTGAGCGCCATGGAGAGCCTCAGCCTGTCGGCGCTCGAAGCTGCCGCGTGCGAATGTCCCCTGCTGCTGAGCCGGTTGCCGTGGGCCACAACCGTCTTCCGGGAGAGCGCCTGCTATTGCCCGGTCGGCCTGTCGGCCGCTCGGACCGCAGTGTTCTTGCGTCAGTTCTACGACGCCGCGCCGGGCCTCAAACCGCCGCCCCGGCCCCTCACCTGGCTGGAGGTGGGTCAGCAGCTCAAGCGCCTTTATGAGATGCTGCTGAGCACTTCCCGATAAATCTCGACGTGCCGCTGGGCAATCACCTCGGGATGAAACCGCTCACGCGCGCACTCCCGGGCTCGCTCCGCCACGGCCGCGGCCACGCATGGATTGAGCAATACCCTTTCGACTGCCCCCGACAGGCTGGCCGCCTCCAGCGGGTCGCAGAAAAAACCCGTCTTCCCATCTTCGATCAAATCCGGCAGGCCCCCCACCCACGACGCCACCACCGGCACCCCTGCTGCCATCGCTTCCAGCACAGTCATTGGACAGTTGTCCTCTAGCGAGGGCAACACCAGCACCGTTGCCTGGCCCAAGAGCGCTTTGAGCTCTGTTCGGTTGGCCAATCCATGGTAAACGCACCAGGGGCGCGCCTTGACCAGACCGAGGAATTCCCCACCGTAAGCGTCGCGCTCGTTAGCTCCTCCGCAAAATCGCAACTCGAACTTGTGCCGCCCGGCCAAAGCGTCCAACGCACGGATAAACGCGTTCTGGTTCTTGTGCACGCACACCTGCCCCACACACAGTATTCGTGTCGGAATTCCCGGCGCTGGCTGCGCCTTGACTTCGAAGAAGGAGGCATCCACCGCATTCGGCACCACCCAGGTGCGCCGGGCCAAATCCTTCACCGCCTGCCGGGTATAATCCGTGATACAGACCACCCCCCCGGATCGCGGAATGGTCAACCGCTCCAGCCGCGCCGCCAGCCACAGAAACGAAAACGGCCGCACCCGGTTCACTCGCGCAATCTGCCGCATGTTCCCGTGGATCGTCAGCACATTGGGGAACCCGGAGAATACCGCGCTCAGCGCACAGTCCCGCTCCGTGCCCTGACCGTGCACGATCTCGGGCTGGATTTCCTTCAGCTTCTTCCGGGTCGCCCGGATGCAGCCCTGGTAGCCGGTCCGCATCCAGCCGATCTTCGGGACGTGGAGGCCATGAAAGAAAATGTTCGGGGCCAGCTTCTCCGACGAATTCATTGGCGCCTTGGCGCAGGAAACAACATGCACCTCCAACTCGGACAATTGGGCCAGTCCCTGCAACAAGGCTTCGGGCGCGGTGCCGAAAAATGGCTCCCGCTTTCCGTATTCCTTGTAATGCTCCCGGCTGTCCGTGGTAAGAATTGCGACTTTCATCAGGCCACTCGCTGGAAGGCCCGGTTGTGACCCACCTGAAGAATTTCACGAAAGCCCGAGCGATCAATCTCCGCCGCCAGCCGCGACGGGCCCGGATGCCCGCCGAAAGCAAAGGCCGGCGGGCGATACGCGGTCCCCAAAGCCGAATCGTCCAGCACGATCACGCCGCCTTTCGCAACGGCCGCCGAACATACGTTCCAATCAGCCTTCGCCACTTCGTAGTCGTGGTTGCCGTCGATGTAGATTCCGCTCCACTTGCGTGACGCAATCCGCTCAAGCGCCGCGGCGTCGGTTGAATATGCCTTCAGCAACTGCGGATGCGGCAACCCAAAATGATCAAAGTTGGCCAGCGTGTCCTCCCAATAGTCCACGCCGCGCTGGTAGCGGGACACCGAATCGCCCAGACTGGAAAATGGCGAGATGCCGTGGGCTTCGCAAGGCTGATGGTTGAGCCGGGACAGCAAGGCGCACAGGCTGAGGGTCTGCCCGCGGAACACGCCAATTTCCAGGAATGACTCCCAAACGAACTCACGGCGAACCAAGAACCACATCGTGTGAAACGCATCCTCGCCAAAGCCGCGGCCACCGGTCGAAAAATACCGGCGATGCGCTTGTAGCGGCGCCGGCAGCCGCCGATGGAAATACCGAAACGCGCGCAAATAAAACCCCGTCGGGTTACGGAGGCTTTCTTCCCAATCTGCGCGCACGATGTCAGGCTCAGCTTGCGGCGCAAGCGCCAACACCCGGCGCTTGGCGCGCTCGCCACGCCACTGGGTAATCCTTGATCGTACGAACCTGACTCCAATTAGTCGCATAGTTTATCAAGCTTCCAGGAGCAAACTCGCGAGACCGGCCTGATGCGCAACTGTGCCGTCAAGGCTGTGCGGCGGCCACTTTGGCCGCCAGCCCTTGAATCCAAGCAGCCGTAACTTCCGGCGGCTGCTGTGCCAGATGGCACACCCCACCTTAGCTTTATGCAACATCAAGATACCCTACTAATCCTCGATGAGTTCCGTCAAGCGGCGATGGTGGGCAATGTGCTTCGCCTGCGCCTTTGCCTCTTCGCGTCTTTGCGCTAGACCTTCAGCCGCGTTTTGCCGACCGGGCGGAGGCCAGGTAGGCCCCGAGGGCATGGGCCATTTGGCGCAGGCAAGTCCCCGGCGGAATGCGCCCGAGCAAGACCTTCTTGACTAATGAGCCGGCGTTAATGAGCAGATTCCGGAAGTGCTCGGCCTGGCTGAGGTCCGGCCCCTGAGCGTTTACGAGTGTCGCGGCATTAATCACTTCAAACCACCCCTTGCGGAACATGTGGCGCAGGCTCCCCTGGTTCCGGTAGAGCGCCCAGGCCTGCGGCACCCGGAGGGCGCGGTAACCTCGCCGCATGGCCCAGAGGAACCACTCCAGGTCCTCGGCCGTGACCAGGTCTTCCGCAAAGGGATGCTCCGCCCAGCACGCCCGCCGGTAGAGGGCCAGGCCGTTTCCGCCGGGCCGAGGCCGGTTCCGTTCCCAGCGCGCCTGGTCGATATAGTCGGGCGCGGCCGCCGCATCCCTGGGTTTGCACAAATCGGTTTGGCCATAAATCACCACGACCGGCGCGGCCGCCTCCGAGGCCGTCTGCCGCAACAAACCGAGCATCCCGGCCGACGCCGGGATGCAATGCGAACTCATCACCAACACCCAGGGATTGCGGGCCGCGGCAAATCCCAGGTTCAATGACTTGCTGTAATTGAACGGCCCCGCCGGCTGAATCACCCGTGCCCCGTGCCGGCTCGCAATCGCCAGCGTCGCGTCGGTCGAGCCGGAATCGACCACCACGAACTCGTCCCCTTCCGCCAGTGGCAACGCCGCCAGCACCAACTCCAGCGTCTTGCCGGAGTTGAACGTCCGGATGAGCACGGAGATGACGGTTGGAGGGGAAGCGGGCATATCAATTGGTTTCCTGGCCTGTCAGGGCTTGCCCACTGTTTTTGCAAGGTGAGCCGCCACGGCGTCAAAAACCTGCTCCACTGTCAGCCCTTTCATGCATTGGATGTCGTGCGGACAGCCGCTCTGCCAGTGCAAGCGCGGGTGCCGGTGATGGCAAAAGGAGCATTCCACCCGGTGGAACACACCCACCGCCCGTTCCGGATTCGAGAAAATCAGGCTCGGCTCGGTGGGGCCGAACAGCCCGACACAGGGCGTGCCCACCGCCCCGGCCACGTGAATCGGCCCGCTGTCGATCCCGATCAGCAAGTCCACCCCCGCCACCAGGTGGATTAGCTTATCGATGTCGTCCACACACTCCACCGGTTCGGCCCCCGGGATAACGCGGCAGACCGGATTCTTCACGGTTATATTCCTGGCCGCGACAAGCTGCACGACGGCACAGCCCAGTTCCGATTTGAGCCTCTCGACCAGCCTGCGCCAGGACTCAATCGGCCACTCCTTGACCGCCCAGGTCGGCCCGCCATGCAGCAGCACCAGCGGCTGGCGGAGCGCAGAGCTCCGGCTCGGCGCGGTGTTAGCCGGTTCGGGCAGAGCTGGAGTCCTGCGCTCCGTTCGGCCAAGGCACCCGAGATACTCGGCGCGGAGCGCGTCCGCCTTCGCCCGGTCCACGCGAAGGCTGGGCTTACCCGTCGCGCCGGCGAACCCAAGGCACCGGGCAAAACCGTCCGTTAGCCGGCCGGGGAGATGGCTGGCAGCCCGATCCTCACCAGGGAAAGCGAGATAGGTTGACTGCTTGAATACCCAGCTTGGTTTGGAGGGCAGCTCCAGGTGATTCCTTACTGCCACCACTTTTACGTCCAGCCCGCTCCTCTCGACCAGGGCCTTGAAGCTCCTGCGCACGACATAGACCACCGGGTTCCCGGAATTCTGGCGCACCAACTCGGCCATGGCCGGGAAGGTGCAGATAATGTCGCCGATGGCGCCATACCGGGCGACCACCACAAGTTTCTTTTGCTCAACTGTGGCAATACCCAGGAGACGAAGCCAAAGAACGAACTTGCAGATTTTCAGCCAACACGGCACCGCCAGCTTGAAGCACACCGCAATCACCAGCCCATCAAGCCATCGGAACCCGGGCGCGCTTTTCAGCCGGCTATGGATTCGTCTTAGGAAAGCAGCTCCCATTTCCGGCTAGCGCATCGGCTCCTGACCGAAGCCACAGGGTTCCCAAGATTGTTCCGCCGCCCTCCGTTGTAACGATGTAGTGCTTGCAAGCATGCAACGAACTACGATTGCCTGCTCCTAGCCCGTTCCTGGGCCAGGAAACACTCAAACAAGCCCCTGTCGCTCCGGTGAAAGACCCAGATATCGAAATAGTAAATCGGTCGGCCCAGGTAGGAGTACTGATACAGGTCCAGGAAAACGTCTCGGTTCTGCTCATTGAGGGCGCAGATAAAACCGCCCCCGGCGTCGTTCAGGATGAAATCGTGATAGCCGAGCTTCACCAGGTAATCGAAGAAGTCTCCCACCGAATCCCCCAGCGGCTCGACATTTTCGCGGTTCAGCTCAAACGTGATCACCGGTTGGTCCCGTTCGAGGATGCCCGCGGCCCCGCGCAGGATGCGCAGGTCATACCCCTCCGTATCAACCTTCAACAGCTTCACCCTGGCCTGGCGGTTTACTCCCTGAACCACCTGGTCCAGGGTCTGGAACTGAAGCCTTTGGCCCAAGCCTTCCGTTTTGGCCTCCGTCAAGGTGGTGTTCCAGCCGGTCTTCTGCAATTCCACCTTCGTCTCGCCCGGTTTGTCAGACAAGAACGTTTTGACCGGGAACACTTCCTCGAACTGGCGCGCGTTTTCCTGTAACAGCTCATAGCAAATGGGATCACCCTCGACGCAAATCACCGGCATGGCAGCCTTGCCTTTGATCACCGCCAGCGTATCGCCCACGTTGGCCCCGACATCCACCGCCCAGGAATCCGGGAAACGGTCCTTCACCATTTCCGCCCCGACCCCGATGAGACTGTTGAGTTGGGGATTCATCTGGTAAGCGCCGCACAAAGGGTTTCCTCTGGGGATTTTGATGGGTCGGCCGCCGACCAGCACAACAGCCGTTCCTGGAGTTTGTCCAGGTTTGGGCGGAAGCTTAGCGATGGAGTAACCTAGCTGGTTAAGGAAGCCTAGTACGCCGAGCTTGAGGGTTTTGAGCGGCTGTTTCATACTCTGAATAAAGGCATGATGGTCACTTTGTTTTTCTTAGGAAAGCACTTCCGCTCTTGTCTGGGAGCAGAATGACGAATTCCCCAGCCTTGCGGCAGAACTCATCAATCGCCTTTTTTGCGCCATCCCAGTAAAGACTCGAATAGTCGTGCAAGAAGAGGACTCCTCCTTTGGACATTCGTGGGTAAAAGAACTCGAGCCCTGCTTTTAGCGGCTCATACAAGTCACAGTCCAAGCTGACCGCAGCATACGTGCTGCGTTGGTGCTCCTCGGTGATAGTGCCGGGAAAACAGCCTTTGACGTGGTGACAACAGCCGTCGTTCCCCCCGATAACATCCTTAACCATTGCCACGGAAGTGTCTCCAAACCACGGCTTTTTGTTGGCGTCAACACCGACCAGGTCCTCTTCATTAAACCCTTCGTAGGTATCGAAGAGGAAGACCCTTCGCCCACTCGCTTGTGCATAATAGGCAAGAACAGCCGCCGTGTTTCCTCGCCAAACTCCAAGCTCCGCGAAATCGCCCTCGATGCCTTCCCCAAGGACTTGCTTGATATTGAGAATCAAAGACCACAGTCTGGGAATATCCCCGCCGTTATTCGACAGATTGTGAGCGGTAAACCTCCCCAGCAACTCCCCAAACTCCGGGTGAGAGGCGAAGTCGCAATGAGAATCTGGGTGATAAGCCAAATAGACTTGATTTGTGCTGAGATAAAGCTGGCGCACTTTGAGACATTCGGCACCCGCAAAGCCCATCACGGCTTGTAACAATCCTTTTTTTAGCATGGCCTTCGCCTTGGCGTATAGATTCTTGACCTGGCGCATTGCTAATCTCGTGGTAGCGGGAAGTTTCAGGTTAGGTTTTGTGCGATTCACCGAAGAACTTCATAGGATGTCCCAGCCGATGCCAAAGATAATACCGCGGCGGCTCGTAATGGTTTTCCGCCGTGAAGGGGGCGGCAAATCTGTCTCCGACCAAATCATCTCGCACGAAGAAGGCGTTGACGCCCATCAGGTCGCAACCGACGAGACTATAGCCGAATTTGCGCCCCAGCACGTCGTACGCTTTGAGGCTAGCCCCCTGGTCTTGAGTTCCGTCCCAGACCTGGTCCGGTTCGTAAGGATGAATCCACACCTGGTCGGGCGGGAAGCCGGCGTTGTATTCCACCACGACGACCCGCGGACGAAACTCTTTGAGGGCGGCCCAGATATGGTAGGTGTTCAAATCAATGTCCAGGGAGAACAGGTCGATTTCCGTGGGCACGCCCAACTCACGAAGCAGACCCGGAATGTTCTTCGCTGAAACGAATGCCGGTCGGACTTTCAGGCGCGAGGCAAGGCCCGGCATGGTCTTGAGCCGGGCGGAAATGGAATCACAGCACGTTTTGCTGCCCTCAATCCAATAGCCGCTCCAGCCGGCGGATAAGAGGGCGGTCGTGTTGTTCTCGGAACCGTCGCCCACGCCGATTTCCAGGAAAGTCCTGGTCCCGGGCCCGACCCGGCGAAAGATTTCGGTGATCATGCCGTCTTCGTAATTCTGCGACCAATATTGTGCGCCATGAGCCAACAACCGTTTCGGGTCGCGGTAGCGCGGATCGCCGGCCTTGAGTGTGGCCATCGCCTGGATCACTGTGGCCGTCTCGATAATGCGAAAATGCCGCTGCAAGCCGGCAAGCTGCTCCTGAATCGCCGCCAGTTGCTTGATGATGGGAAGCGATTTATAGAGGCGCAGAAAAAGACTCATAGGGAAGTTTGGGTTGCAAGCGCAGGTCTGACCGGCTGCACTTCACTCCATTCGACTGGAATGCGGACCACGCCCCAGCGTTGAGATTCGGTGTGGGGATCAGCGTTTTGATTCACGAACTCCGGCAAGGGCAGGCCATCGACGAAATCGCCTTGGCGGCCATCCTCGAACAAGCCGATGCCCAGGAAGTAGGATTCGAGCTTGAAAAACCGCAGCGGAACGGAGAACCGGAGCAGATACTCGCCCGGCTCCAGATTCAGCTTGCCATGTTGGTCAGCGTAAGTCTCCGAGAAGACCCGCAAGCCTTCCATGTGCGTCACCGCCATCGGAACGTCCAGGCGCTTCAGCGGCTGGTCGGCGCGGAACCGCACTTCCACGACCAGGCTCCCGGGCAACGCAATCCGCGAGGCCGGCCGGCCCTGCTCGTCCAGGAACCGCAAACTCAGCAGCCGCGCCCCCTCAGGCGGTCGCGCGCGTGGATAGGAAGTCAAATCGAGCGTCGCGGAATGGTCCTCGGCGCTTTGGTTCAGGTAGCCGTCGATGCCCAGATGGGGTTCCCCAACGAAGGCAACCTGGCCTTGCTTGAGCAGCACCACGCGTTCGCACAATTGCCGGATTGCCTGCAGGTTATGGCTCACGAACAGCACCGTGCGCCCTTCGTCCTGCGCCACGTTCTGCATTCGCCCCAGGCACTTCTTCTGAAACTCGGCGTCCCCAACCGAGAGCACCTCATCCACAATCAGGATTTCCGGCTCCAGGTGGGCGGCGACCGCAAAGGCCAGGCGCATATACATGCCGCTGGAGTAGCGTTTGACGGGAGTGTCGAGGAACTTCTCGACCTCGGCAAAGGCGACAATTTCATCGAACTTCTTCCGGATTTCAGCGCCGGACATGCCCAGGATGGCGCCATTCAGGAAGATGTTCTCCCGGCCGGTCAACTCGGGGTGAAAGCCGGTGCCGACTTCGAGCAGGCTGGCTACCCGGCCCTCCACCTCAATGCGTCCCGTGGTGGGCTCGGTGATGCGGCTGAGCAGCTTAAGCAGGGTGGATTTGCCGGCCCCATTCCGGCCAATGATGCCGACGGCCTCGCCTTGTTTGATCTCGAAGGAAACATTCTTGAGTGCCCAGAATTCCTCGCGCGTGCCGTTGGCCTGCCCATTGCGTTGTCCTAGCCGGAGCAGGGACCTGGCCTTGTCGGTCAGCACGTCCCGCAAGGATTTATAACGGCTCCGCCCCTGCTGCTGATGACGGAGCAGATATTTCTTGCCCAGGCCTTCGACTTTGATCGCGATGTCCGACATAGTCCGTTAAATCACGTCGGCGAAAGCCCGCTCGGTCTTGCGGAAATACCAGACACCTCCGGCGGTAATCAGAAAGACCAGTCCCAGCGACACCAGGAACCCGGGCCAGTAGAAGAACGAAGAGACACCCGTGACCGACCACCGGAAGCCGTCGATGACGCCCACCATGGGGTTCAGGGAGTAGAGGAGCCGCCATTTCTCGGGCACCACGCTGCTGCTGAATCCGACCGGGGAGGCGTAAAGGCCGAACTGGACAATGAACGGCAGCACGTAGCGGAAATCGCGGTATTCCACGTTCAAGGCGGCCAGCCAGAGGCCGGTGCCGAGGGCGGCCAGGAACGCGATGCCGGTCAGGGGGACCAGGGCGAGCAGCCGCCAAGTAGGGACGACCTGGTAAATGGCCATTATCACGGCCAGGATGCCCAGCGAGATCAGGAAATCGACCAGGGCCACAATGACGGCGCTGGCCGGCATGACCAGCCGCGGAAAATAAATCTTGGAAATCATGTTCGCGTTGCCGACCAGGCTGTTGCTGGCCTCCGTCAGAGCGCTGGCAAAAAACTGCCACGGCAGCATCGCCGCAAACACCAGCAGCGGATACGGCACTCCTTCCGAGGGCATCTTCGCCAGCCGGCTAAACACAAAGACAAAGACCACCGTCGTCAAAATCGGGCGCAGAATGGCCCAGAGGACGCCGATGACGGTTTGCTTGTACCGCACCAGGATGTCCCGCCAGGCTAGGAAAAAGAAGAGCTCCCGGTATTTCCACAGGTCGGCCCAGTAAAGGCGCTCGGCCTTTCCAGCTTCGATGACAAGACGGCTCATAAAGTGCGAGCGTATTCTGGAGAATCACTGCTCGGATTGGAAGCGATTTCGGAGGTGCGCAGCAGCCTGCGCAGCTTAACCTTTGACGATGCCGATAAAGAGGCTGTCGATCTGTACGAACTCCCTGAACTGAAAGTGCCTTAAGATTTCGTCTCGGTTTTCCGGCGTCGTGTCGTGGCATGCGAGGGTGGCGCCATCGGCAAGGCAGCGCTGCAAGTCGGGCGCGTTACGACGAATCTCGCTCGGTCCGTGCATGGTATCGGCGAAAACGAAGCAAAACTTACGCGGCGGCAGGACAGACCTGAAGTCGCCGATTACGACCTGAACGAGACGATCAACCTCAAAGCTCCGCAAATTCGCTCGGAGTTGACCAACAACACCATCAGGATGCCCCACTACAGGTTTGATATCGTTCTCAAACAACTCGCGGGAACAGCTCCCCATGTTTACTTCCGATTCTGGTGGATAGTAGAAAGCTATTCGTCCGTCCGGCAACTCGCGGAAATTGGCCAGAGTCGGGTTAAGCTCACAGGTGAGGAATTCCTTGGATAAGCCGCTGGCGAGAACCCCTTGCGCAATGCAGATCGTGGACCGTCCCAGCCAAGCGCCGATTTCCAGGATGGGCGAGTGGGCTAAGGCACCCAGGGCGTAGAGCGCGCGCTGTTCGTCGGCTGATAGCCACCCACGGATGCCACTGGTATCCACCGGAACGCGGATGCGTGGGAGCGCGGCGTTCAGTTGAGAGAGAGACCTGATTTCCTTTACCCTTGCAGCGGGCAGACTGCTGTAAAGTAGGCGGCGCAGATATCGCCTGCCGCGGGCAAAAAGATTCGTGCGGTTATTCATGCGAAGAGCGGCGTGATACAGTCCTCAACAGCGTGAATGACCTGAGCGAAACTACCTCTCATCGTTAAGCGATACAAAAGCATCCGGTCGCTTGTTAGGCTCATCAAGTAAAGGTCAGCCAGTCTATTCCTGCACCAAGTGGTGTCAAGTCGGATGCTGCTAATTTTTGGAGCTGATTCCGGGTCCGCGCCCATGGCGTCACCGGCTGCGGCCTTTAAACCCGGTCGGCTGTGTAATACCGCGGGTCGCAGTCCACCAGCACTGGTTTCGCGCCCGCCTGGTGAATCGCCAGCACGGTCGCGATGAAGGTATGCGTGCAGGTGATGACCTCGTCACCCGGGCCCACACCGCAAGCCATCAGCGCCAATTGAAGCGCCTCGGTGCCGTTGGCGACCGTCACGCAGTGCGGCGCTTTGCAGAAGGCCGCAAACTCCTGTTCAAACAGCTTCACGTCCTCGCCCAGGATAAAATCGCCGCGCGCGCAAACCTTCGCCATCGCCGCGTCAACCTCTGGTTTGATCGTCTGATACTGCGCCACCAAATCCACAAACTGAATCTTCCCATTGCTCATATATGCCTTCATCCTTTTAATCTTGTTACTCTTTCTTAGCCGAAATCGCCGCTTCTCTCAACTCTTATCCTGGATGTTCCCGGTGTTCCTCGCGTTGCCGCGAAATTTGGGCCAGGGCGTGCGGGCCAGCGAGGCGCCTGCTCGCAACGCGGTGAAGCCGCAGCCGGCAGGGGGGCCACGATCGGGCACATAGATGGCGCCGGTTGGCCCGACCGCGGGCGAGCCGTAACCATAGCCGTAAAGATAGTACATCGGCTGCACGACCCCCTCCGGACTGCCATAGCACAGCATCCCATAGCGCGAGACACAACAAATCGACCCGTTTGCCAAGACAACTGGGGAGGGTTCCATGGGGCTCTCCTCATCGCCGCTTCGTCCCCATTGCTTCTTGCCGTCAGCCGTGATCGCCCAGAGGTGCGCGAGAACGCCCACGTAGATCGTGCCGTCCGTGCCGATCACAGGAGACGATTCCGTGATGCTACCCGTGCGCAGGCGCCACCGCAGGCTGCCGTCCAGGTTGAGCGCATAGAGGCAGCCGTCCACTGAGGTGAAGTACAGGCATTGGTCGTTGTTCAGCGCCGGCGAGGAGAGGATCGGGCCGCCGGTCGCGAACTCCCATTTCTTGTGCCCGTCGGGCGCGAGCGCGTAGAACTTCCGGTCGTGCGACCCGAAGTAGATCGTGCCGTCGGCGCCAATGGCCGGCGAAGAGACGATCTCGCCCGGAGTGGAGAATTGCCATTTCTTCTTCCCGTCCGCGCTCAGCGCGTAGAGATTCTTGTCCCACGACCCGAAATAGACGGTGCCGTCGTGTGCCAGCGCGGGCGACGAATCCACCCAGCCTCCGGTCGGGAACTCCCAGCGCTTCTTGCCGTTGGCCTGCACGGCATAGAACTTCCCGTCGCGGCTGCCGAAATAGACCGTGCCGTCCAGAGCAACGGCGGGCGCAGACTTGATCTCGTTGCCCGCCAGGAAAACCCACTTGCGCGATCCGTCTGGGTTGATCGCCCAGAGTTTGCCCGTCCAGGTGCCGAGATAAATGGTTCCATCCGGTCCGACCGCTGGAGCAGAGTCGCTGTAGCTGCGGAGGTCCAGCGTCCACTCATTCGTGAAGATATTGGCTCCGGAAGCGGCCGGAAGGGGCAGCAGCAACCAGGCAAGGATACTGATGAGACCGAAAGTTAATCGCATTACTTCTTCAAATGTATCCGTCTCAATCCGCCGCATACTCTAGGGATTTTGAACACTTCCGGTCAACACCCTCCTCAGTCTGAGGAGCTTCTAAGCCGTCCAACCGTGTGTGTGAAGGCCCAAATGTGAGTGACCGCGCCGACGGCAGCGGTCTCGACCAAGGCCGAAGGGTGCTGGAAGAAGCTGGCTGTTATGGCTTGATTCATCGGAAGATCGGATCATCAATTTGGGCCAAGCCGGACACGGTGAAGCCTTGCCGCTTCATAGCACGGCGGTGCCTGACGTCTGCCACTACCAGGCCCACCGAATGCTTTGCCAACTCGGCCCAAAGCGAAACCCGCCTCCCCCCTCGCGCCGTAATAAGCGTGGGCGGCCAACTGCAACCATTCGTCCTNNCGCGACCAGCGGCATGAGGCGGACTTCCGCGCGGCGCAGGTGGTCTTTCTCGGGCACAAAACTCAGCGAGCTTGAGTGGACCCGGTATTTGATTAGAACCTGCGGATCCCATAGCAAATCAAAACCCGTCGCCGTGTGCAGAATCCAAAGGAACCAGTCGGGTGAATACTCCCATTCCCAATGGAAAAACGGGAGCACCTGTCTGGTCACGCTGCTTCGGACCAGCGCGGACGGTTGGTTGATGACATTGTGCTGCAAGAGCGCTTCCAGGCTCCGCGACGGACAGAGTTGCGGAGGCAGCTTCAGAAGGAGGGGGCCGCGTTGGGAGGGGCGTCCGGACTCATCGATCAGCTCCGGCGGCCCGTGCACCAGGCAGGCTTGCGGATTTGCTTCCATAACCTTCACCCGCTTCTCCAGAAACGAAGGATAAAGCACATCATCCGCACCCGGGCAGCACCAGTATTCGCCTCTCATTGTGGAAAGCAAGATAGCCCAGGCCACGTTAAGACCACGGTTTGGCCGCCACTCCAGGAGGTGGAACCGGGGGTCCTGGAGAAACGGAGCCAAGACTGGCGCGGGGTTGTCGCTGGAGCCATCGTTGCCGATGATCACCTCGTAGTGGGGGTAAGTCTGGCCCTGTATGGATTGGCAGACTTCGGCGAGATAACGGGTGGCATTATACGCTGGCACCAGGATGCTGACCAGGGGCGCGGGTGAGTTCATGAGCCACCCCCGCGAGTGGGCCCGAAAAACCTGATGTTGAGCATCGTCTTCGTTCTCTCGCTCATGACCGGAGCCGCATTAGCCATTGCGGCTGACATCATAGGCAAGGGGGAGCGGTCGGGCAACCTATTCTCTGGGCGACCGAGGGAGGGTAAGGGCCAGCGAGCCTGAAAAGGGGGCGGCATTCGGAAAAGGGGTCAGCCTCAGTGAGCTGCGGCCTGCTGACCACGGACCCCGACGTACAGACCCTGAGGTTTCCGGTCCCACCGAACGGTTCGAAAGCCGCGAGACTCCATTAATCCGGCAAAGTCCTCGACTGCGTGCAGCGCCTCGGGATCGGAGTGCACCTCGGCAATTATGGCGCCGAACCTGGCGAATTGCGGCTGGCTGGTCCCGCGCACGATCTCCCACTCGGAACCTTCGCAGTCCATCTTGAGTAGGTCAAACACCCCTGGCGTTTGCCGGAGCCACTCACTAAAGCCCACGACCTGAATGGCATTCCCCTGGGGGTGGTCGGGGTCGGGAGCCGTGCGGTAGATGTTCGTGCCTCCCGGGCTGTCCTCCTTAAGCGTTATTTGTGCCGCCCGGAACCGACCGCCGACAGCCTGGTCCAGCGTGCGAGCGAACCCACAGCCATTGTTCGCGAGATTGAACCGCAGCAGCCGAAAGGAGTCAGGTTCTGGTTCGAAGCAGAAGGCCTCGTCCACTCTTGCGGTCTGGCTGAGCCAGATGGTAAAGGAACCGAGATTGGCGCCAATATCCACCACGCGAAGAGCCTTTTGCGGCAGGAGGGGGAGCACATCTCGATAGGTTTCGTCCACCAGCACCTCGCGCAGCACAAAGAAGTCGGCCGCGGAAGTGGTTGTCGGCCGGCCAAGCATCAAATAGGAATTCCTCCCATTGCTGATGGCATAGGGAAAGTACTTGAGCTTGACGAAACCCAGCCGAAGCAGGGCAATCAAGAGCGGGTTCTCAAAATTCTGCCGCAACCGCCAGAAACTGCGGAGATGTGCTGCCAGGTTACTCATAGCGTATCAGCCATTTTGGTTCGGATGATGAGCCCCGTGCAGGACTTACGCAATTCCTTTTTGGGTAAATGGGGTAGTGCACCCGCGTCGGCGCCGCTACCACCACCGCATCCACCGCCGCCGTCTTCAACATCTCCTGGTAATCCTGGAACACGTTCACCTGCGGATGCTGCTCCCGAATCGCCTCCAGCCGCTTGGGGTCCAGGTCCGCGCACGCTACCACCCGCGATTCCTTAAGCTGCGAAAACACCCGCACATGGTTTGGGCTCCAGTGGCCGCAGCCAACGACACCGATATTGATAATGCTCATATAAATCGCCCGCTTCCTGCTTCACATCCGTGCGGAAGGGGTTCGCCGGCAGATGCCCGGTCAAACAATTCGCTATAAACGCAGACTGACTCAGGCAGCGCCAGACCAAATTCCGCTTCTTCGAGCGGCAGAGAGTAGGCATTTTGGCCAAGTTCGGCAATTCAAATATGCATTCAAATATTCAGCAGGGCGCAGGACAGAATTCTTCCATGCAGACCCGAGGCCGCTCTGCGGACGCGGTTGAGACGCCGAAGGCGTCATTCATACCAGCCCAGGGCAAACGCCCATAAGCGTTAACTTGTACTGT
>PLZQ01000376.1 GCA_003152225.1 Limisphaerales bacterium
AGCGCTGGATTCCCTCTCGTGGTGGGTAGTCGCCCTGTCGCAAATCAGCACAACCACCCTTTAGCACCGCAGGCTCCACATGATATTCCGTGAAGATGGAGCCAATCAGACCCCTTGACGAAAACTGGCAGCGGGGCGAAATTGTTGGCATGAGAACGGGCGGGGCGTTGGTGCTGACAGCAGTGCTGGCCGTTCAGGCGACTTGCGTGCTGGGGGCCAGTTATGCCTCGTATCCAAACCCGGTTGGGGAGGCGGTGTATCGCCCACACCTTTTTCGTGGCATGCTCCCCCTTGCGGTAATCGTGTGCGCGCTTTTGCTGGGTTGGCTCCTCCACGCAACTCACCGCAAGGCCAAGAAGATCGCTCCAGACGACGTCGGGTCACACCACCACTGAGCGCAATCTTCCTTAAAGCCGGTAGCTTGTCGTGCTCCTGCGTGACGATTCCTGGGCTGGGCGGTCTAAAATCGGTGATAAGCGCCGTAGGCCGTAATCGAAGATTTGTTTCGGGTCCAGTTCATGCTCGGGGATTTACGTTGCTCGAACTCCTGGTGGTCATCGCCATCGTTGCCATTCTCGCCGCGCTGCTGCTCCCGACTCTTTCGAGTGCCAAGGCTCAAGCCCACTCCACCGCTTGCAAGAACCACCTGTGCCAAGTTGGTATCGCCTTGGAAATGTATGTTTCCGACGCGCATTACTACCCGCCATGCCGTGATTGGGCGACCATGCAGGGGTGGATGGACAGGCTTCACCCGTACTACCCCCTCGCTTGGACGAACCGCTCCTGGCATTGCCCGACATACATGACTCGCAATGGAATGGCGGTGTTCTGGGCGACGAACACGGCAGCGCCAACGGATGGAGCAGTCTGGTGGACCAGTTACGCCTACAATGCGAATGGCATAATCGGAAACGCCTGGAACGGCTGGCCAGGCATGCCACCATCGTTCGTGCGGCAATGGAGAACGCTCGGTTTGGGTGGTCGCCCCCAGTGAGTCTCTAGAGAAACCGAAGTGGCGGCACCCAGCGAGATGTATGTGGTCGCAGACGCCCGGTCACTTCGGCGAGACTCAGGGCCAGGATATTTCCCAATTGAGCCGCCGAATACGACCCTGGGCCCCCCATTTATGAACCCATGGCTTAAACCCTGGCCCTGGAATCAGCAGCTTAAAGAATCGGCTCCTCCGCATGGACAAGGCTACAACCTGCTCTTCTGCGATGGACATGTCACCCAGGTGAAACGCAGCGACTACCTGTTTCCTCCCAGAACGGCACGCAACTGGAATCGGGACAATCAGCCGCATGAGGAGGTCTGGGCCCCGAGAAACGAATGGGCCGTGCAGCGGTGATTACCGTCTGGACTCCAACGCACGGTGGCACTCAATCCGACTGCAGGTTGGTTTGCTCCCACTCCAGACACGCGGATCGGGATTTAGAGAAGAAGCGCATGTGGCCTCTCCTGTCCTTCACTTCCCATTGCTGAGCGGTGTTGTTGAATTCAATGTTGCTGGCCCGGATGATTTCAAGCTGGCCAAGTTCATGTAGGGGAATGGCGTCAGTCCAAAGACTATGGGCTGAGCCGTTGGGGTTGAATGAGATGGTGTGAGTGTTCATGGTTTATCTCGTGAATGGTTGAATGCTGAACGAAAGCTGTTGTGGGTGCGGGAAAGGGGGCCTAACTCCGCACGCTGGATGAATGGCGCTCGACCTTGAATGTTCCACTCTGTCACGGTATGCGTATGTTACGAAACGTCCGAAGTTCGACATTGGCCGTGGTCGTCGGGGGCATTCTTGGCCTTCGATGCGCATCGGGGGCCAGTGAAGCGCAGACAGCAGTGGCTATCCTGCCGCCCCCGGAAAGCCGTGCGCTGCTGCCGAAGCCGCTGTCGAACGTCGTCATGGTGAAAGTGGTGGATGGCCGGCTGAACGTTCCCTTGGGCGGTTGGGGCGGCCAGCGTTTGATCCAAGCCAAAACTGATCCGGAGAAGTTTCGGGGTTATTTGCGAGCAGTAAAGGCGCGGGGCCTCAACTGCGTTCGCCCCCTATTTCATCCGCCTAACGCCGCTAAGCCTAACGATGCGGAGTGGGCGCGCTTTGATTGGGAGGCCATGGACCTGGCCGTGGCCATGACGCAGGAAGAGGGCCTTTACTTTCTGGTGGATTATCACAATTGGCTCGTCAACGACACAATTCATGTTCACGAGCAGGATTGGCTGCGGACCTGGGGCTGGATAATAAACCGCTACAAAGACTACCACCACCTCATCTTTGAGGGCTTCAACGAGCCGCAAACCCAATGCGCGTGCATTGCCGAGCATTACCAGAAATGGGTCAGCTTGATGCGTTCCCAAGGCGCTCAGCAACTTTGTGTCGTTTCCCCCTTCTGGGGTCAGTATTTCCGAATTGAGGATCCGGCTGGTAACTGGGCGCAGTGCCGGCATCACTACTTTTCACCCCAGAATAGTCCGTCAGCGAAGAAAGCTCGTGGGGAAGCCGATTGGCAACTAGCGAACACGGCGAACAAGAACTCGGCCGCTGCGGCGGTGCGGCAGTTTGGCTGCGGGTTCTTTATGACTGAAGGCGGCATCGAGGGCAAGCCGAAGAGCGAAACCGAAAAGGCATCTGAGATGGACGGTGTTCAGCGTGCCATTGAGATTTGCGAGCAGCATGGCTACGGCTGGTGTCTTTGGGCGCACGGTGATTGGGCCGATGGTTTCGACACCTATGGCGCTCAAATCAAGACCAAGGTGAAATACCCGCTGATTACTGGCAAGAACTCACACTAAGAATTCGCGTTTGGATATGAAATATCCAATCCGGGCCAAGAATGAACCGGATTACGTGGTTGAGGCGACCTTAAGGAACCTAAAGCCCGTGAAACCCTTTTCGGTTCCTCGACGTTTGTAATGGG
>PLZQ01000143.1 GCA_003152225.1 Limisphaerales bacterium
AGTGTCGTCAGCGCCCCATCGGTGCTGATTTTGAACACGGTGCCATTGCCGCCGTTCGTGCCGCCGTTGACTGTCGTGCCTTACAAATTGCCGTCGCTGCCCTGCACCAGCCCATTGGGACCCCCGCCATCATTGCCGCCGGTGAACGAATACAAAGTAGTCAGCGCCCCACTTGCGCTGATTTTGAACACCGTGCCATTGCCGCCGTTCGTGCCGCCGTTGACTGTCGTGCCATAGAAATTGCCGTCGCTGCCCTGCACCAGCCCATTGGGACCCCCGCCATCAAGTGGAAGGCCATTGGTATCCTGAACCGAACCGAAGTAATACAAACTGGTCAGCGCCCCATCGGTGCTGATTTTGAACACGTTGCCCATGCCGTTCGTGCCGCCCCATTCAGTCGTGCCATAGAAATAGCCATCGCTGCCCTGCACCAGCGCGGCTCGTGGATTTGCGCCATCATTGCCGCCCGTGAAGGAATAAAGGTTGCTCAGCGCCCCATTGGTGCTGATTTTGAACATGGAGCCAGCGCCCGAGTTAAAGACTTGGCTGTATTCAGTGGTGCCATAGAAATTGCCGTCGCGGCCCTGCACCAGCCCGGCAGAAGGATTTGCGCCATCATCGCCGCCGGGGAAGGAATACAAACTGGTCAGCGCTCCGTTGGGACTGATTCTGAACACGGTGCCATTGCCGGACGGCCACATGTCGGGCGAAAGGCCGTTCCCGCCCTCTTCAGTCGTGCCGTAGAAATAGCCATCGCTGCCCTGCACCAGCCCATTGGGACCCCCGCCATCATTGCCGCCGGTGAACGAATACAAAGTAGTCAGCGCCCCATCGGTGCTGATTTTGAACACGGTGCCGCTCCAGTTCGGGCCTCCTGCGGAGGTCGTGCCATAGAAATAGCCGTTGCTGCCCTGTACCAGCCCGACCGGACCCTGGCCTTCAATGTCGCCAGCGAAGGAATGCAAAGTGGTCAGCGCCCCGTTGGTGGTGATTCTGAAGAAGGTGCCATAGCCGCCGTACTGGACACCCTTCGTTCCGCCTCCTGAAGTCGTGCCATATAAATTGCCGTCGCTGCCCTGCACCAGGCTGTTGGGACCGTTGCCATCACCGCCGCCAGTGAAGGAATACAAACTGGCCAGCACCCCAGCCGTGCTGATTTGGAAAACGGTGCCAAAACTGGCATTATGAAAGGGGTCGAAAGGGGAGCTGTTCGTGCCGCCCGAGGAAGTCGTGCCATAGAAATTGCCGTCGCTGCCCTGCACCAGCACGCCCTGGGGCCATCCGCCATCGTTGCCACCAGCGAAGGAATGCAAAGTAGTAAACACCCCATTGGTGCTGATTCTGAACACGGTGCCCCACGACCCGCCGCCGCCGTATTCAGTCGTGCCATAGAAATTGCCATCGCTGCCCTGCACCAGCCCGTTTGGATAAATGCCATCATTGCCGCCGGTGAACGAATGCAAACTGGTCAGTACCCCGTTGGTGCTGATTTTGAACACGGTGCCATTGCCGCCGTTCGTGCCGCCGCCGTAAGTCGTGCCGTACAAATAGCCGTCGCTGGCCTGTACCAGCCCGGCGATAGGATTCGCCCCGTTGGTGTAAACCCCGAATGAATGGAGGGTGGTCAAGAGCGCCCCCGCCTGGGCATCAAAAACCGGCAGCACGAGCGCGGCTGCCCAGAGCAGCCGCATCAGCAGAGCCAAGACCGGCTTCCTGCCGGACACCGGCTCGGTCATGGTGAAGGTTCTGCTTCCGTTATCGAGTATCGTGAGTTGAGTTTTCATAATTTCCTCTTCAAACCGCCAAGTGCCAATCTACATTGTGTTTTCATCGTATCGTCCAGGAATTTAACTGCGGTGTCCTCCTCCGCCCTTCCATAAGGGCCTCTCGGAAGAGGACTTCTTCGCTGGCGTCAGCCGGTTTCATACGCGCAGGCACTGATGCCTCTACTTCTATATGCGTATTCCAGGGGGAAAAAGTATGGACGAATTTCATGTTTCTTTCCTTGCGCCGGAGAATCTTTGGGCAAGAAGCAGCCTGGAATCGTTGCAAGTGACTGCGGAGCAGGCCCTTCCGCATGTTGGGTGAGCCAGTAGCGGGGCTTGTCCGAGATTGTAGCCCCCCTGGAGGGAGTAGGACCCAAACAGTCGTTGTCCCAAAGCCCTCCGCTCGACCGCCGATGCGAGGACCGGGCGGGCCTCTTGGAAGAGGACTGTTTCTCTGTCGCCAGCAGCTTTCATAAGTGAAGGCACTGTTGCCTTCACCTATACATGCGCATTCCAAGGGGGGAAAAGTATGGAGGAATCTCAGAAATTCGCTCTACCGCTCCCGTCCTGGGCGCGGCGCTTCTACTCGCGCCCTCGATTGCCCGTTCTGTTCAAAGCTCATAGCGCCCGCCTCAGTTTCCAACGCGCCCGCGACAGAATACCGGCGACGGTCCAGCAGCATTGGCCGCGGTATAACTCGTCGTGCCGGTTTGGCCCGTGGTGCGGCTGGTTGCCATTGAGAGCGTCACCTCCGATAATTCCGCGCCGTTGGCACCGGACTTGGCCGGCCTACGAGGCTCCGTCCCTCAGGGTGTCACCGTGCGATAAAAGCGCCAGCGATACCGGCCCGTCGCCGAATCCCGGAATATGACCGGCCCGTTGGTTGTTTTGTTGGTCATGACCGCGACCCAATCCGTGAGGTTGGTCGAGGCTTGGATGATCAGCCCCGGGCTGATGCCCCCTTCCACCTGGAGCGCAAAAAGGCCGTTCGTCAGCGGCAACGCCAGCAACTGAGGTTGCTGGGACAAGACGACCAGAGTGGCCGCAGGGCTGAGCACCAGGCCGGCAGAGGTCTGGATGGCCACGCGATATTGACCGGCGTCAGCCAAGCCCGCGCTGGCAACCACGAGCGTCTGGTTGGTCTGTGCGGGGAGGTTGGTGCCATTAAACTGCCACTGGAAGCCAAGGGCATTGGTTTCCTCGCCGCTCGTGGTCAGGGTCACGGTCGTTCCCAGCACGACCGTCCGATGGCGCCAGGGGATCGTCAGCGCCGGTTCGGTGATCTTCAGAGACTGCCTGGGAGCCAGGTTATACAGCTCCTGCGCGCTGCCCGACGGCCACTCGATGCGGACGGTGTCAATGTTCGTCGCATCGCTCAGCCCAAAGTGCGCCAGCAACGGCTGCGTAATGCTTAGGCCGGCGCCGCCGAAAATCTCGCGCAACTGCCACCGGCTCGCGCCCCGATAAAAGGCCTTGACTCGCACCTTAGCCCCGATCGCGGAGCGGTTGGAGACCTGGCCGACGCATTGCACCTTGACCCAACCGTTGCTGTTGCCGTTGTTCCGGTAGAGGCCATTGTTCCCACTGCCGTTCGCCACAAAGAGGTCCAGGAAACCGTCATTGTCATAATCCGCCCAGCCACAGCAAGTGAAGAGGCCCACGTCGCTGGTCGGGCTGCCGAGGCTGACGGCAGTGAAGGTCCCGTCTCCGTTGTTGTGGTACAGGGCGTTCGGGGTCTGGCTGCTGCTGCCATTGTTCATGACAAACAAGTCCAGGAAACCGTCATTGTCGTAATCTGCCCAGGAGCACCCGTCCGGATACATGGCAGTCGTAACCGGAGGGCCCTGCGTCACCTGCGTGAACCTTCCGTTCCCCTCATTATGGTAGAGGCAGTTGTTGGTGGGTCCCCCGATCGGGAGGTTGGTGACGAACAGGTCCGGGAGGCCGTCGTTGTCATAGTCGCCCCAGGCGCAAGTGCCGGTACCGACCTTTCCATTGTTGAACGGAGCGCTGGTGATTCGGGTGAAAGTCCCGTCCCCATTGTTGTGGTAAAGCAGGCCGCAACCGTAGTACGCCGCGACATACAAGTCGGCGTAACCGTCATTGTCGTAATCGGCCCACGCGGCGCCGTTGACGCCATAACCAGAGCACGTGAGTCCAGCGCCGGGGGCCGGGCTAAACGTGCCGTCCCCTTTGTTTTGGAACAAGACAGAGCCATAGGTGCCCGTGGTGTCGCTGACGAACATGTCGAGCCAGCCATCGTTGTTACAGTCCACCCAACTGAGGCCCCCAGGATTGGTAACGAGCCCATGAATCAAATTTGATACTTTCGTGACGTTCGTAAACCAGCCCGCCCCGTTGTTCTTAGCCAGCGCCACCATGCAGGCTGCATCGGTGGTCGCGGACACCCCGAGCAAGAGGTCGAGGCAACCGTCGTTATCGAAGTCCCCGAGTGCTGCTGTGTATTCTTGCGCCGCGTTGCTCGCCACGGGGGCGATGCCCGTATCCACCGTTTTACTGAAAGTGCCGTCGCGGTTGTTATGGAAGATCAGCGGCGCGGAGCCCGCCGTCAGGACTACCAGGTCCAGGTAGCCGTCATTGTCCAGGTCGCCCCACGCTGCCCCCCAAGAGTTGCCACCACTCACCACGTCACCTCTGGTGATCTTGGTGAAAGTGGCATCCACCGTTAGTGAGACGACCCGGCTGGTGACTGAGCCGGCGAGATTGGTCACCACCACCGTGTAAGCTGCGCCTGCATCGGCCAGTTGAATATTGGTCAGGTTGAGGGAGCGGTTGGTCTGGCCCCAAAGCGGAGCGCTGTTGAGGCACCACTGGTAGCTGAACGGCGTGCTGCCGCTCGCCGTCACCTGCAGCGTGAGGTTGGCGCCCAGGCTCACGGCAGGATTGGTCGGGGACACTTTGACATTCGTCGGCGGCAGGAGGACGGTTAGGGTGGCAACGTCGCTGGTGATGGCCCCGTCCACGTTGGTAACGATCACGCGGTAGGACACCGCGTCCGCATTACCCACGTTGGTCAGAACCAAGTCCGTATTTGTGGCGTCCGTGAGGTCATAGAAGTCCGGAAATCCGCCCCATTTCTGCCACTGGTAGGCCAGGGGTGGGGTGCCCGTCGCCTGGACGAGGAAGGTTGCCGTCGTGCCGGCAATGTTCGTGCAGGACTGCGGCTGGTTCGTGATGACGGGTTGGCCCAGGCCAATGCCGATCCCGACCAGGAAAACCCCCAGGGCGAGCCAAGCCTGAGGAGGTCCTCTCAGAGGGCGCTTCCTGCTTTGGATTACAGGGGTCAAACGTCCGATCCTTATAGAATAGTCAAACGGTGTTGTCTTCATTTTCTGTCTTCCCCTTCTGTTTCAGGTGACAGGCACCTGAGCCTGAGTTTCTGTTTGTTCGTATATTCTCCTCACCGTTCATTGGTGGAAGAATCTGCGGATTCCTCCTCCGCCCTTCCAAAAGAGCCTCCTGGAAGAGGACTTCTCGCCTATCGTTAGCCGGTTTCATACGCGTAGGCACTGATGCCTCTACTTCTATATGCGTATTTTAGCGGGAAAAAGTATGGACGAATTTCAGGAATCTTTTTCACCTCGCATCCTCGCCTCGACTAGGGAAGGCCGGTCATGGCCCCGCAGAGCAGGCCCGGTCGGGAGCCGGGTGGCGGCTCAATATTGAGCGAACGAGCAGTTCATTCGATCCAATAAGCGCCTTCTGGAGGGTGGCGTCATGCTCTCTTCGGCCATGTTCTCTTCACTTGTTGGCCGGTGCGAGGCGGCGCAGTTCCTCAAGCCAGTTCTGGACGAGGACCATTTCGGTCAAGGGCTGGGGCTTCCGTTCTTCGCCTTTCACCATGAGGAATCGCTCTCCGTCAGCCGAAATGTCCCAGCCTCGGATTGGGGTACTACTAAGGTATCCCGGCTGCTCAAACACGAGGCGCGGCTTGCTGGCGGAAAAACCGGACCCGGTCTGCACATCGACAGACCAGACTTGATTTGTTGGAGTTCCCCACCGATAAAACAACTGTTTGCCGTTGCGCGTCCAGAGGGGCTGGTCGCCCCCTTTGTTGGATATTTGTAACTTACTCCCACCTCCGGGGAAAGCCTGAACATAGACCTCAGAGCTCCCTGACTCGTCAGACGAGTATGCCATCCACTGTCCATCCGGTGAGAACTCCGGATGCCTTTCACTGAACCGAGAGTTCAGATACGGCGTGACGCTCCGATCGCGCACATTAAGTAGGTAAATATCCGGACCGTTCTCAGGATGAACTTCCACGAAAGCCAGTGTTTCTCCA
This sequence comes from Limisphaerales bacterium, assembly GCA_003152225.1. Taxonomy (GTDB): domain Bacteria; phylum Verrucomicrobiota; class Verrucomicrobiia; order Limisphaerales; family UBA8199; genus PALSA-1440. The sequence continues at coordinate 6,073 of PLZQ01000143.1, forward strand.
TCGGGAGACCACGATCCGGAGTATTGATTGTGCTCACTCTGCGTGAGCCGTTCCATCGGCGAGCTTCCGTCAACAGGCTGCCAATAGATATTTGGGACGAATATATTGCGCCAGCCAAAGGCCACTCGTCGGCCATCCGGGGTCCAACTCAGATATCCAGTGAAACCCTCGGAAGTCAGCCTCGTAGCCGTGCCACGATTCAGATCGAAGATCCAAGCGCATCTTTCCATTCCTAAGGTATAGTAAGCGATCCGCTGACCATCAGGCGAAAGGCGGGGAGCCCAAAACGGAGCTTTAAACGGCGCAATGGCTTCGGCCTTGCCCTCGTGATCCACCCAAACGAGCGAGCTCTGTCTGTCCGGCAGAATTCCTCCCTCCGCATAGACCATCGATCCCGACGCGGAAATACTGAATTGGCCAGCAGCCGTGGCGTATGCGCTATGATTGACATTGAGGGCCTGCGCGATGTTCGCAATGCAGGGCACGGGCTGTCCTGTAACCTCAAGTCTGTTTGGATCAAAAGGGACAACCATCAGCGTCCCCTGCCGAAGGAACGCCAGATGGCCGGTGGTGACATAGCGGGGATCGGCGCCATCTTCGAGCAACACGCGCCATTTTCGCGTCGCCAGATCCATGACGGCAACCCGGGGGTGCACGTCCCAAGCGCTATACATGATGGTAAACAGGACATCTTTCCCGTCAGGGAGGCAATAGGGCAGACGATGAGCGTATTCCCCCTTCGAATGATCGGGCACCGTCAAGACCTCCACCTTGCCGCCTGCGGCAGAGATTCTCGATAGCCCAGCATCATCTTTCGAAGCGAAAATGATTTGGTTATCAGCCCCCCAACTGAAGCCAAAGGGCCACACAACATCGCACAGCACTGCCGGAACTCCACCGTCTGCCGGAACCTTTATCAGCTTCTTGTCCGCCCAGAACCCGACCCAACGATCATCGGGCGAAAGGAATGGACTCGATCCGCCTCCCGTTCCGGCAATGGGCCTGGCTTCGAGTTGGTCGATCCTCCGCAGGTACAAGCAAGGCTTGTCCTGCGCGCCGGGATTCTCCTTGACCGCACTGTAAACAACGAAGCGACCATCGCCGGAGAGGACCATCGCTGTCCGAGTCGGGCGATCAAATCCACTAGGAGCAACCGTGCGCTGGCCGTCAAGCCACTGTCCCGATTCCAGCCTGAGGAGGGAGCGCACGGTGGGCTGCGGCACCCGGGATCCCCCGGGTTTGAAGTAGTTCACCACGGTTGCCCCAATCAAGAACCCGATGACAACCGCGGTTATGCCCGCAGCGATGAGCCAATCCAACGTGAACCTTTGCGATAATCGAATTGGCTCTTGTGGCAAGGCCATCTGCTCCTGAATCTCGATCCGTGCATCGGCAATGTCATGGAGTCGGTCCTTTAGGTCCTTCTGCAAGCATCGTCGCAGCAGGTCCTTCACCTTCCCAGGTGTCGTAGCCGGCAACCGTTGCCAGTCCGGCTCGCCCTTGAGGATCGCGGCAAAGATTTCCGTTATGGTCTCGCCCGCAAACGACTTCTCTCCGGTGAGGCACTCGTAAAGAACGCAACCAAACGCCCAGATGTCGGTGCGCTTGTCCACCGGTTTGCCTGTCGCTTGCTCCGGACTCATGTAGGCGGCAGTCCCGAAAATGGCTCCCGGGAGGTTCATTTGCTCCGTCAGCTTTGGACCTCGGGCAAGATCGACGGGTAGCCCTTCCTCGCGAAATTCCTTGGCCAGGCCAAAATCCAGGATTTTGACCTTGCCATCCGGTGTGATCTTGATGTTGGCAGGCTTCAGGTCGCGATGGACGATTCCCTTCTCATGCGCCGCTTCCAGTCCTTCAGCAATCTGCCGGCAGAGAGCCAGCGTCTCCTTCGGCGGAATGCGTCCTCGCTTCAGTCGCTCAGCCAGCGTCTGGCCTTCGACCAGTTCCAGAACCAGAAAGCGCGTCCCCTCGGATTCTTCCAGCCCATGAATGGTGGCGATGTTGGAATGGCTCAGTGCTGCCAACATCCGTGCTTCCCGCTCCAGGCGTGCCAACCTCGTGGAGTCCAGGCTGGATTCCGCCGGAAGGACTTTCAAGGCCACCGCCCGTCCCAGCTTCTGGTCGCGAGCAAGGTAAACCTCGCCCATGCCGCCTGCCCCAATCAATTCCTCAACCTCGTAAAGCCCTAGCTGCGTCCCAACGAGCGAAGATTTGCCCGGCTTGACTGGGACAAGGCCCGCAGCCGGGCTTCTTGCCACCACCGACGCGACCTCCTGGCGCAGTTCCTCGTCATCTCCACACGGCTGCGCCGCCAGCAGTTCGAGGAACGGATCGGGACTCTCGTGGGCCTGGAGGAGGGCCGCAAGCCTGCGGCGCAGCGCCTCGTTCCCCGCACAGGCTCGGGCCAGGAACGCCTCGCGTTCCAGACCAAGCGGCCGTTGCAGGGCCTCAAGAAAGAGCAGTTTTTCCGTCTCGTCAGCCAGTTTCATAGGCGAAGGCGTTGGTTCCTTCACTCATACCTGCGTCCTTTGGCCGAATAAGCATGGACAAATCTCATACATTCTTTTCGCCCCCCAGCCGAGCCTCAAACCCGTGCATGGCTCAGCGGCCCCCAGACTTCACGGGGCGGGGCGCAGGGCCACCGCCAGCCAGGCCCGGGCGTAGCTCCACCATTCTTTCGCCGTCGGTACGGCGATGCCCAGGACCGAGGCCGCCTCCTCGAAGGTCATCCCGGTGAAGTAACGCAGCTTCACTAGTTCAGCCGCGCGCGGATCGATGGTGGCAAACTCTTCAAGGGCCTCATCCACCGCGAGGAGTCGCTCATCGTCTGCTGCAACAGTCGCAAGCTCCACCTCGTCCAGACTGACACGGTATGCTCCGCACCCGTGTTTCACAGCGGCTCGCCGCCGGGCGCGCTCGACCAGAATCCGGCGCATCGCTTCGGCGGCCACGGCGAGAAATTGGGCGCGATTCTGCCACGCCGGTTGGGCGTCGGCCCCGAGCCGCAGCCAGGCCTCATGGACCAGCGCGGTGGGTTGCAGCGTCTGGCCCGGCGCCTCTTGGGCCATCTTGTGCGCGGCGAGTTTGCGCAGCTCCTCGTAAACCAGCGGCAACAGTTCTTCCGCGGGCGGCAGTTCGCCGGGCTCCATGGGCGCCTGACCTTTCGGAACATCCATCCTCATGGCATTAGTGGCGGCATTCCTGTTGACGGCTCATGCTTTGAGGCCGAAGCCAATCTCCCGATACAATCCTGCTGTCGCTCTTCTGAATGCCCCTGCGTCCTGGCCTTTAATGGACCAGACAAAATCTCAGCCCGGCTTTCCCTCCCCAAGAAGGAAAACCAAACACAGGTTAGTTCACTTAAGAGCCTTAACTGCGGGCGGGGCGTTGGCTGAACTGCGTCAGCGTCTCGTGTCCGTAGCAATAGCTGCGTTATCAAATTGCCTGAAAGCTGTCAAGACCTAACTTTAGTTCAACTCAGGGGGGTTTTGGCGGGCTCCAGATCGTCGTACTGGGAGTCATATTGTTTAGCAAAATGCACTTGTGAGTGGGGAGGGGGAGCCTGAAGGCTGGGCCTCCAAACAACAGAAAGGAACAAGTGCTGGGCTGGATTATGGAATCCTTTCAGGATTTCCGGCTAATTGCCGATGCGACAATTCTTGTAGCCCCATAGAGGGTGAAAGAGGCGGCGAAGCAGGGTCAATCCGGAGGTTGGAACTAAGATGGAGTACGCTTTGGTGCGTTCTCGGCCAGCAGCAAAGAGGACCCGATGGGCATTCACGAGCGCGAACTCCGCTCGGGGCACCGCCTCTTGGGCACCCGAGAATCCGGGACCCGCAGCGGAGCGAGGACTCCAGAAATGGCGTAACCCATTGCAAACACGGCGGTGACGGTGTAGGTGACAAATTCTGTACACCTATACAGGGTGAAGCGAAGATGTTAGGATTGGGGAGAAGGGCCGAAGCGGCGAGCGGAGCCGAGATGCGGTACGCTCTGGCATTCTGCGCTCTGCCAGGCTTTCGGAACAGGCCTGGGACCACTTCGTCTGGACGGGGACTGATTCGCTGGTTTTATTGACTGGGATCAAGGCACGCGGTTCGACGCCAGGCTCGAGTCACGACATGAATAAATGCGTTGAATCACCCGCGTAGTGTCAAGTACAAGCGGGCACGCCAAAAAGCAAATTCCTATCAGTATTTCTCCAAGCGCTGGATGCGCAGGTTGTCGAGATAGAACGCAGTGTCCGCCTCGGCCGTGCTGCTGAAGCCAAGCCAGTGCAGTTCGCTGAATTCCCTGCCGCTCATGCGGAGTTCCGAGAACACCTTGCGCTCTTCCCCTTCAGGCGTGAGCGTCAGGTGAAATACGCGCACCGCGGTCTTGCCCAAAGGTGCCTGAATATCCACGTGAACCCAGCGCCGGCTCGGGACTTTTGCCAGGAGCTTGTCGTAGGCGCTGACATTCCCGTTCCCGTCGAAGCGCACGCTCGGCCCGACGTTTTGCGGGTAAGTGCCGCTGTCGCGCCATTCAGTGACGAACTGGGCGTTGGTATCAAACCAGACATCGAAGCTTTGGCGCACCGAGCCCGAGGTGATGTGGGGCTCATAGTAGAAATGCGGTTGCCACGCCGGTTGGAGCGTCGCGGAATCGGCCACCTTCAAACTGTGCTGGCCGGTGGCGGCGCGCTCCCCGCTCACTCGGATTGAAGCCCCTTTCCCTTCGCCGCTAACGTGTGCCTTGCTGGGCGCCGAGCCGACCGGCGTGGCCTCGAAACCATCGTCCACTTCAAGCGGTGCGGGTGGTGCTGGCGGTGGGGGCAAAGCGATCCCGGCGCAGCGCGCGTGGCTGGCTTCCTTGACCCAGGCTGCATCGCCATATAGACCGGCTGTGCTGACGTCGAAATTCCGGAACCCGAGGTCGAAGGCCGGCGAACTGGGCTTCAGCCGGAAATCGTGCCCGGCGGCGTCCACGAACTGCGGGTCTGCAATCCGCGAGTGTTGATCCAAGCCGGCAGCCTGCCATTCTCCGAAGGTCCGGCGGAAGAACCGGAGCGCGTCGAGCCCGGCGGTGTGCCAGTAAAGGTTATCGTCCCAGTCTCCCGGCGATTCCTTGGCGACGAGGCGTTCATTGAGCGAGCTCTCGCCGAAGTCAGGGACCATGAGTTGGCCCTGCGTGAGGTAAAGGAGGTTTCGCCGGAAAGTGTTCGGGCGCTTCTCGAAATAAGGCCAGAGCGCTTGATTCGCGGAGAGGGCAAATATGTTGTTCCGGATGACGTGCTCGTGGCCGCCGTTGTTGAACATCAGGCCGCCGCTCAGGGTATTATAGACGAGGTTGCTTTCGACGAGGTAATTCCCGCACTGCGCATCCAGGTAAATGCCCCAGCCCAGCGCCGGCGCCGAGTAGGGCCACAGGTCGTGGAAGACGTTGTTCCGGATAACGCTGCCGGGCGATACCCCCAGGCAGTAGATCAAGCCCGCGTCGCTCAGCACACCCTGGCCGAGATTATGAACGTGGTTGAACTCGATCACATTGTTGCTCGTTCGATTCGGCTCCAGGCCCCAGTTCCAGCCGACGCTGATCCCCGTGTAGTAAAGGTCATGAACGTCGTTGTGCGAAATGCGGTTCCCGCTGCTTTGGGCGACCCAGATTCCCACACAGCCGGGATAGACCCGCCCGCCGTTGAAGATATGATTGTTGTCCACGAGCGTCCGGCTCGTCTCCGCCGCATCCAGCATTGCCGCGCGGTCTTCGCCCACCCGGATGCCTCCGGCGCCAAGATCGAACAGGCGATTGCGTTGGATGCGGCAATCCTTGCAGCCGCGCCGGAACCAGATCCCGTAAGTGCCCGCGTGGGCCATTTCACAACTCTCAATCGCACAATTCAAGGCGCCATCCGCCGTGATAGTTGCGGGGACTTCCACCGCCGCCTGCGTGCTGCTATTGCCCTTTGCATCGAGTACCCAGTCCGCATGGTGAAATGCCAGCCCCCGCAAGGTCACGTGCCGCACGAACTCCGCTTTCTCCGCATTCCCCGCAAAGCGCACGAATTCGGTCAGGACCGGCGCCACGACTTGCGTGCTGTCCAGCCGCTCCCCGGGCATCGGCCAATAGGTTAGCACGCCGGTTTCGCGGTTGAGGTACCATTCGCCGGGGGTGTCGAGCAGTTCGCGCGCATTCTCCACAAAGTAGCGCTGGTGGTCCTCCCAATATCCCAGCCCCCACCACTCTTTCATCGGCGCGGCGAATTCCACAATGTTGGACACTGTATCCACCGACTTAAGCGGGTGGATTGAGTTCTCCCAGGAGTGCAGGAGCACGAGGTTCACATCGTTGAGCCGCTCCCAAGGCTGAAGGTCCCCGGGCGCAAATCCAAACTTGTCGCGCGCGACCGGTTTGGCGTTCGGGACGGGCGGGCCGGGGATCAAGTTTGCGATGCGGTAATAACCGGAGTTTGGCGAACGCGCTCGCTGACGCCGCTGCCCATTCACGAATAACTGGCGGAAGTACCACTGGCCCGCTTTCACTTCGGGGATGGTCGTTTCCCACAGGTTGCCAGTCTGGCGGAAGCCCGCGATGGCGCGTCCGCCACTGAAGACAGGTTTCTCCCTTTGAAACGCCGCATAGACCACCGGCGTCTCTGCGGTCCCGGAATCCTGCGGTTCGAGCACGAAAGGCGCGGGCAGGCAATACGTGCCGCCGCGCACCAGTACCTGCACCGGCTGATTCCCGATCCTCTCCCCCCGTATCCGGTCGCGCGCTCCTGCCAGGGAGGACAACGGCCCGTCCGTGCGCGCCTTATCGGGCGTGACCAATCGTCCCGACCAAAGGTCGTTGCCGTTGGTGGCGACGTAGAGCGTGAGAGGAGCCGGGGCGGCGACCGCAGCCGCAATCACAGCCAGGAATGCGGTCGAAAGCAGAGCAGCGAAAAGCCTTGGGTGCATAGGTATCAGGGTTTGATCGTGCTTCGCCCTTTGTGTTGATGAGGGTCGTTTGCCTATCATCCCGATTCACAAACTCCAACCCTGCCGGTATTGTGTTCTGAGGATCTGATTGGCGGCTTCCGAATTCTTCACCTTTAGATTGGCGGCATCCCACTCGATCAGGCCATCCACGCGCTTGGCGACATTGCCCAGGAGGCAGGTCTCGGTGAGCGGCCCCGCGTAGGCGAAGCTGGTGCCCGCCTGCTGGCCGCTCCTGATGGCGCGCACCCAATCCAGTTCGTGGCAGTGATCCGCTATCCGTGGCAGCGTCTTGGATGGGCGCTTGTACTCCAGGTGCCGGCTGAGCGGCAGCAATTTCGGGGAGTTGCCATAGACACCGCAGATGAGCATGCCTTTGCTGCCTTTGAACAAGGTGCCGCCCTCGGCCGGCCATGCCACATCTGCGTCCATGTCTTCGGGTCGCGGCGGCCGGGTGCCCTCGTACCAGGTGAGTTTTACCGGCGGCAGATCCTCGCGCGCCGGAAAGCGGAAAGTGACAATTGCCGAGAGCGGGTGGACTTCCGCGTCCATGCCGCAGGAAGTGGCTTCGACGGTGGCGGGTGGCCCGAGCTTCAATGACCAATTCACGACGTCCAAGGTGTGGGCGCCACGATCGCCCATCATGCCGCAGCCAAAGTCCCACCAGCAGCGCCAGGTCGCCGGGTGATACGCGCGGTGGTATGGCCGGTACGGCGCCGGGCCGAGCCAGAGGTCCCAATTCAGTTTTGCCGGCAAGGGCGGCGTTTCTTTCGGCCGGGCGCCCCACTGGGAACTCCAGCCTTCATGGCCCCAAGGGTAGTACGTCAAGCTGCACCAGGCATCCACCTCGCGCACCTCGCCAATGGCGCCGTCCCAGATCCATTCGCAAATCGTTCTCAGGTCATCCGTCGAGTGGCCCTGGATGCCCATTTGCGTTACCACGCCGAGCTCCTTCGCTGCCTTCGCCAGCATGCGGGATTCATATACGTCGTGCGTGAGTGGTTTCTGGCAATAGACATGTTTGCCGGCCTTCATGGCGGCCATGGAAATCAGGGCGTGCGTGTGGTCTGGCGTGGCGATAAGCACCGCCTCGATGTCTTTCTGCTTGTCGAGCATCTCGCGATAGTCCGTGTAAAGCTTCGCGTTGGGGTATTCCTTGAACGTGTGGGCCGCGTAATCGTGATCCACGTCACAGAGTGCCACAATGTTCTGCGACTTAAGCGCCTGCAAGTTCGCTCCGCCCATCCCGCCCACGCCAATGCCGGCGATGTTAACTTTCTCGCTCGGCGGAGTCTGGCCTGCTCCGCCCAGCACGTGCCTGGGGAGAAGGGTGATCGCCGAAGCCATCGCAGTCGCCATCAAAAAGCGACGGCGATCCATGCTGCCGGGCGAAGAGGAAAGAGGGGCTCTGTTTGATTTGTTCATAGTCACTTGAATTGCACCTCGTAATACAGAGTCTTATCACGCGCCCCGTCAATGGTGAAATGACCGTCTGTAACGGGCAGTGATTTGCCGGTGCGGCGGCCGTCGTGGTCCAACACGTTCACTGAGGCAACACTGCGGATGGAGAAGGTCAGCGTTGCTCTTACCGGTTCAAGCAGGATGGGGCCACGTCCGTTGTCCAGCGTTCGGAAGTCGATGGTGAAGTACTTGAACCCGCTGTTGGAGTTCCGTGCCACGGCGCAGAGGAGCGCGCTCTTGGCCTCGGCCAGCGTGACATTTTTGTCCAGGGCCGTCAGAAAGAGAGAAGCGTAGGGGCAGGCGAGTTGGATGGTGACCTCGCCGAGTCGGAGTTCCTTGCCTTCGGCGAAACCCACGACCGCCTTGGTGCCAGGCGTGTTTACTGTGAAGAAGCCCTGGCCGGCAGTGTCCCAGACGAGTTGCCCGGTGCTGGAGTGTATCGCGGTGGCGGTTCGATACTTCGCGAGATCCGGGAAACTTGAAGGCAGCGGCTGGTCGGTGAATTCAACCACGACTCGTCCAGCGGCCAAAGCTTCGGGAGGAACGCTGCCGCCAAAAGACTTGATGTCCCCTCGCTGCGCCACGGTGTCGGAGAAACCGAAGCGGCCGGCGGCAACCTCTTTCCGACTGACACGGCGTGTGGAGATGATCTGACTTTCGCGAACATCACCGCGGTAGAGCATGCGGGTCAGCGCCGGATACTGGCCGAGTTGGGTCGGCACGTCGGCTTCCCAGACTCCCCACGGCGGCCAGCCAACGCGATCGCTGAAGGTGCGGGGCGCGGCCTGGGACTGAAATTCATAGCTCACCCGCGTAGCGTCAAGTACAAGCGGGCACGCCAAAAAGCAAATTCCTATCAGTTACAAGCCAAGCAGCGCGCGCATTGTACCGGCGTTGCGCACCGCGTTGCCCCCGAAATCATTATTGAAGTAGACGAAAACATCCAGTTGTTGCGCCTGCCATTCCCGTAATCGATCCGCCCACCAGCGCAGATCGTCATCAGAATAGGATCCGCCGTAAAGATGCTCGTGATCTGGCCCATGAAGCCGCACATAAACGAAAGGCGCTGTAGCGCGCAAGATGCACGGCAGCCTCGACCCACTCATAACGCAGTAAGCGGCCCCGCGCCTTTCCAGCAATTGAAATATTTCCTCCCCGTGCCAACTCGGATGCCGGAATTCGACCGCAACCCTGATCCCCTCTGGCACCTGGGCTAGGAAGTACTCCAGTCGCGCATAGTCATAGCCGAAGAGCGGGGAGAGTTGGACGAGAAGCACACCGAATTTATCCCCCAGGTGCCACAGATCGCTAGCCACCCGTTCGAGCCAACTCTCGGGTTTAAGGAGTCGCTTGTTGTGGGTGAGAACCCGTGGCGCTTTGACGCTCATCAGGAAACCTGACGGCAGTCGTTTCTGCCAGGATTGAAACGTCGCTGTCTTCGGCCACCGGTAAAATGTGGAATTGATCTCTACGGTCGGGAAGCGAGCAACGTAAAACCTAAGCCGGGCGTGGACCGGCGTATGCAGAGGGTAGAGAACGCCTTCCCAATGATTGTAACTCCAGCCCGAGGTGCCAATGTGCAATGCCATATCACACCGATCTTCTACAGTCTTTTGAGGTTTTTGGCAAAATTCCCTCATGGAGTTCCTCAAAACTGCATTCTTGTAGTGCCAACAAAATAACATTTCACCCGCGCAGCGTCAAGTACAAGCGAGCAAGCGTCAGTTCTCACTATTGACACTAATCCGCCGCCGGCCTCCACGCGTTTCTCAAGAAATGCCGCGAGTTCCCAGCGCCTGTTCCCAGCCCGGCAGGCGCTTCGCCACGAAGCTGAGGAGTTTGGGGTGGCGACTCCGCCTGAGTTCGGCCAAAGGCACGGTTTGAAGCAGAGCAAATCCGTCGAAAANNGCAAAAAGCTGAAACTCTGAAACTCTGAAAGGCTGAAATGGGAAATCAGGGGAGGGCAGGAAACCGCCGCCGACCGCCGCCGGGGTCCACACGCGAAAGGGCTTGAGATGGTCCTGCCTCGGTGGGATAGTTCCACCATGACATTGACGGCTGACAGTAAGGGCAGAATCGCCTGCCGCGACTTGTTTCCTCCGCATGCCAGTTTCGAGGCGCTCAAGGAGCCGGACGGGAGAGTAACACTCATCCGGCTGAGGCGCGAGAACCGGAAGCCTCGCCTAGTGAAACCCATTCTCCGCAAGGGGCTGCTGGTCCTGCCGATGGACAGCGCCGAACTGGATTCAGTGGCGCTGGACAGGGAAATCCGGGAAGAGCGGGAGCGGGAAAATGCGCGTCTATTGGGATAGCACGGCGTTGCTGAATTCGGTCTCAGAGCCAAGGCGTCTCAGGCCGAATGGTCCATGACTGGCTCCATGCCAGGGCCGCCAAACTGGCCGGCGCCGATGTGATGCTCACCCGCGATGGAGCATTATCACGCCTGTGCGCTGCCGAAGGGCTAAAGGCGCAATGGCCTTAAAACAGCCAGCCGGCCCCGGTAGGGGTTGCCGGACCGCTCTGGCGCCTGCAAGGGGTCCTCGCGTGTCGGCCGGGAAGGGGATTTCGGGGGCCGTACCGGCAATTGGAAATGGGCCAGGCCGAGCCACACTACCTGTAGCGTCAGCCGTCCTTGCGCGAGCACAAGATATAGCGTTGTTTTTGGCGTTTCTGGCTTAAAGAGCTCCAGATTGCAACGGTTGGGTTCCCGGACGGGGTTCAGGACGGGGATGCGGATGGCGTCGAGATGCAGACCGGCAGCCGCTCTGCGGACGCGCTTGAGACGCCGAAGGCGTCATTCATAGCAGCCCAGGGCATTCGCCCTGGGTTCGCGGCCCCGTGTTCCCATGGCAGGCCAAAGGCCTGCTTCATCGTTTTCAGCCCCTGGCTCTTGAAGACGAGGAAGGATGAGTCGCGCCTTCAGCGCTGGAGACCGGCTTTAGGACAATGAACCCAGGGCGAATGCCCTGGGCTGGTATGAGACAGGCCCTTGGCCTGGAAGAGAAGGTGTCTTTTCCTACGCCCGGATCGGGAAGCAGGCTAGGCGCTATATACGGGCATATATCGTTCCCATCTATAGCAGGGGCTCCGATGCTTTTCTATGGCGGCTACTGAAGAATCCTGTCCTGCCTCACCCGGGACCTTCTCTTTTTGTCCATTGGAGAATCTCGAACGATCTCGCGTTTTGGATGTGGCAGACTAGTGGCTATACGCCTAAACTGTGCTATTGATTATTGACCTCGCGACTAATATGGCAAAGTCAACCTCAAGCATCATGATCTTCCGAACCATTACGCCTAATTCAAGCGGATTTCCGTTTCCAACCCTGGCAGGCGCCCGGTGTTTCCCACCGCGCGCGCCTCGTGCGAGGAAGCTGGTAATGCCGCAGGCCGCCGTTTGCTTGGCGGTGGCCGTGCTGCTGCTGCCTCTGCTCTTGTCCGCGCAGGAAACGCAGACCAATGCGCCGGCCCAGTTCTTTGTCAAGGCGGTGGCTCAACTTGTGGCGATATTCGAGTCGCCCACCAACCAGACGCCTCGCACCTTCACCACTACCGTCAAGGTAATCAAGGCCGAGGGGTTACCGAAAGAAATCGAAGGGCGCGAGCTCGAGTTGGCGGTCCAGGCCCCCGAGCACATTCGGCTGGTCGCAAGCTGGGATCGTCAGAGCTACAGCGCTTGCCGGGACGGGCAGGAAGTGTGGATCTATGCTCCCGGCAAACAGTTCGGCCTGCTTGGCTCTCCCGACAAAGCGCTGTTCGCCACCGCGCCGACGGTCAAAGACACAAAGCCGATGGGTGCGCTCAAGCTGCCGTTCTCCTCCGAGCAGCTCGCTGTCCTGCCGTTTGTGACGGATGTGAAGGCCCTCCCCGACGAGAAGGTCGGGGCCACCCAGTGCCGAGTGTTGAAGGTGACGGCGAAGCCGGAAGCGATTGAGGCGTTGAAGCTGCCGCAGGGGACGCTGCAATTGTGGGTCCGGGAAAGCGATTCGTTCCCGTTGCGCGTGGCTTATCGCGAGGGCAAAGGAACCGATGTGCAAATTGAATTGGCAGACCCGCAATTTCGTGAGGCGTGGCCTGCCGCGCAATGGAAACTCAAGCCGGCTGCCGACGATAAGATTGAAACGGTAGCGCGCGCGCACGTAACGCGTTTCGTGAACGTGCTGTTAGCCTCTCTGGGCCAGAAGATCCCGACACTTGGCCCGGCCACCGGAGAGCATCATATCGTTGCCCGCGAAGGCAACGGACGCCTGGAGGTCGTGGACGGCACCCGCGTGCTGGTCCTCAAGGGCACGCCGGAGGAAATGGGCCACCAGCAAGGCGTGCTGCTCAAGAAGGATGTTCGCCAACTGGTGGACCGCATCCTGTTTGGCGTAGGGGTGGGCAGCTCGTTCGAGAAGGGGGAGTGGGTGTTCGGCGACATCGAGGCGGCCCAGCAGCGGCTGAACCCGTTCATGGACGAACGTTACCTGCGCGAGATGGATTCACTGGCCAGCGCGGCGGGCCTCCCAAAAGAGGAGGTGCGGCTGGCGAACTTCTTCCCCGAGATGTTCCATTGCAGCGGCTTTGCCCTCTATGGGAAAAGCACGGTCGATGGCCGACTGTATCATGGGCGCATTCTCGATTACATGCGCGGCATGGGCCTCGAGCAAAGCGCCATCGTGATGGTGTTCCAACCCGACCGTGGCAATGCGTGGGTGAATGTCGGCTACGCCGGCTTCATCGGGTCGGTCACGGCGATGAATGAGAAGCACGTGGCTATCGGCGAGATGGGCGGGAAGGGCCAGGGCCATTGGGATGGAAAGCCGATGGCCGAGCTGGTGCGCGAGGTCATGGAAAAGGCAAACACGCTCGACGAGGCGGTGGAAATCATGCGCAAAGGCCCCCGCACCTGCGAATATTACTTCGTCATCTCCGACGCCAAATCGAACCGTGCAGTGGGCATCGCTGCGACCTCGGACAAGTTTGAAACCATCTTGCCGGGCCAGAGCCATCCGCTCCTGCCGCACGCGATTCCAGATGCAGTGTTGATGTCCGCCGGTGACCGCTACGAGGAACTGACCCGGCGCGTTCAGGCGAACTACGGCAAGTTCGATGCGGAGAGCGCCCGCGACCTGATGAAGCGGCCCGTCTGCATGACCTCCAACCTCCACTGCGCTCTGTTTGAACCAGGCTCGCTCGATTTCTGGGTCGCCAATGCCGACTCCAAGAGCCCGGCTGCGCACACCCGCTTTACGCACTACAACCTGGCCGAGATACTCCAGCCGGAGAAGACACAGTAGTTGGTTCCACAGCCCACGCGCACGCACACAACACCAGGGCAACCAAGTGATCTGTGCGCAAGGGGCTCGAACGTCAAATGCTGGCCTGTAGGGCGTGGAGTAGTGGCCATCATGAATTCAAGCGCGCAAAAGGTGCCTGCCTATGCCTGGGCGGTCGTGGCCTTGCTCTGGCCGGTCGTCGTGCTGAACTACCTCGACCGCCAGATGCTTTCCACCATGGGCCTGTCCATCAAGGCGGACATCGTGGAACTGCAAAGCGCCAGGAACTTCGGCTGGCTGATGGGGATCTTCCTATGGGTTTATGCCCTCTGCAGCCCGGTGGGCGGCGCAATTGCCGATCGCCTCAGCCGCAAATGGTTGATCGTCGCCAGTTTGGCGGTGTGGTCGTCCGTCACCTTGTTGATGGGGCGGGCTGCGAACTTCCAGCAGCTCTTCGCGTTGCGCGGCATCATGGGCGTGAGCGAGGCGCTTTACATGCCGGCGGGCCTGGCGCTGATCGCCGATTATCACCGCGGCCCGACGCGGTCCCTCGCCGTGGGCGTTCACTTGAGTGGCGTTTACCTGGGGCAGGCGCTCGGCGGCATCGGCGGCTGGGTGGCGCAGGAGGTTTCCTGGCGCGCGGCGTTCGCGGGCTGCGGTGTCATCGGGGTTGCCTATGCGTTCGTGCTGATGCTGTTCCTCCGTGACACGGATCGCGGCGCCGCGCCGGACACTGCGGCGACCTCGACTGCGAAAGCGGCCGGCGGCGTGGACTGGCGAGGCTTCGTGATTCTGATCCTGTGCTTCTCCCTGCCGAGCCTGTCCGGTTGGGCGGTGAAGAACTGGCTGCCCACGCTGTTGCAGGATCGCTTTGGGATGGCGCAGGCGCCCTCCGGTCTATGGGCCACCTTCTCTCATGCCGGGGCTGCGTTCGGTGGGGTGATCTTCGGCGGGTGGCTGGCCGATCGTTGGGCCCAGCGCAGCGTTCGCGGGCGCACCTACCTCAGCGCGTTGGGCCTGGCTCTGCTCGTGCCCGGGATTTTGATCATCGGCCTGGCGCCAGGATTTGCACTGACCATTTCCGGTTCGCTGCTTTTTGGCTTGGGCTTCGGAATGTTTGACGCGAACAACATGCCCATTCTTTGCCAGATCGCCCCGGCCCGATTCCGCGCCACGGGCTACGGCTTGTTGAACTTCTTTGGCATTGCCTCGGGTGCTTGCCTGACGCCGCTGCTCGGCCAACTGAAGGACAGCGGAGTGCCGCTGGCGGTCAGTTTTGCCTATTGTGCCGTGCCCGCGCTACTGGCCGCGGTGCTGATGTTACTGCTGCGGCCGAAGGATCGTGATCGTGGCGCTCCGTCTTCCACTTCTTAATGGTTTAATATGTCGCCAAGCCCTTATCCAAATCTGAGACGGCGATGGCCTGCGATGCTCGCCTGCGCATTTCACGCTCAAGTAGTCGCCGACGTCAGTCGGCACCAACTTGTCTGCGGGAAGAATGCGCCGATTCACGGGCGTGTTGCCCAACGTATCGCGGCCAGGCAATCGAATCACGCGAAGCGTTTGGAGTGCGCGGAGCTTGCTCCCGCTTTCGGCTGTCGCTGCGTGTGCGAAAGCGGGAGCAAGCTCCGCGCACTCCAAACGCTTCGCGACTTTGGGAGCAGCAGAAGCTCTCCACAGCCTGCCCTAAGTTGGGCAACACGCCCTCACGTCGGCGGCTGCGCGCTGTCGGCAAATCGAGCGGGGTATTCGACGTCTGGGCTCGCGGCATGCGCGTTGGTTATATTCGCTTGCCTCGCCTTTGTGATAACGGGCCGTGCGCTCGATTTGAGTAATGCGGTGATTGTCTGCGCGCCGGACGCTTCTCCTAGACAGAAGCAGGCGGTGAAGATGCTGGTCGAAGAGGCGGAGAAACGCACCAGGATCCGCTGGCCGCAAATGACTGCGTGGCCGACCACCAACGTCCCCGTGATCGCCGTAGGACTGAAGTCTGCGCTGCCTGAGTTTACCGGGCCATATGCAGAAGCGTTGCTGGCGGCGCCGACGCCGGGCGCACCGGAAGGTTACCGGCTCTGCGTCCGGAAGGCGGAGCACAATCCGGCCGTGGTGATTCTTGGCAACGACGAGCGCGGCGTTCTGTTCGGCGTCGGGAATTTGCTCCGCGAGCTGCGAATGGAGCGGGGGAGCGTGAGCCTGCGAGACGACTTGGATATCACCACCGCGCCCAAGTATCCGCTGCGCGGACACCAGCTTGGGTATCGCCCGAAGTGTAATTCTTATGATGCCTGGGACCTGCCCGTCTGGGAGCAGTACTTCCGCGACCTGGCAGTGTTCGGCTGCAATGCCATTGAATTGATACCGCCCCGCTCGGATGACGACGCGGATAGCCCGCACTTCCCACGGCCACCGATGGAAATGATGCAGGGCATGTCCCGGGTCGCTGATTCCTATGGACTGGATGTCTGGATCTGGTATCCGGCGATGGACAAGGACTATGCCGACGCGACGACCGTCGAATCCGCCTTGCGCGAGTGGAGTGAAGTGTTTTCCAAACTGAGCCGTATCGATGCGGTCTTCGTGCCTGGGGGCGATCCCGGCCACACTCAGCCGAAAGTGCTAATGGCCTTGCTGGAAAAGCAGGCCGAGAACCTCCATCACTATCACCCAAAGGCGCAGATGTGGGTCTCACCTCAAAGCTTTGACCAGTCTTGGCTGGACGAATTCGTTGATATCCTCAAACGTGAGCAGCCGAGTTGGCTGAGCGGAGTTGTGTTCGGCCCGCAGGTCCGGATTAGCTTGCCGCGATTGCGCGAGCTGGTTCCGGCCAAGTATCCGATTCGCCACTACCCGGATATCACCCACTCGCGGCAATGCCAATACCCAGTGGCGGATTGGGATGTGGCCTACGCGTTGACCGAAGCGCGGGAGTGCATCAACCCGCGACCGGAAGCCGAGGCAGCCATCTTCCGCAAGATTCAGCCGGACACGATAGGCTTCCTGACGTATTCGGAGGGCTGCAACGATGATGTGAACAAGATCATCTGGTGCGGTCTGGGCTGGGACCCGGAAGCGCGCGTCGTGGACATCCTCCGCCAATACAGCCGCTACTTTATCGGGGAGCGTTATACGGATGATTTTGCCCAGGGATTGCTGGCCCTGGAAAGGGACTGGCAGGGTCCACTGCTGGCGAACCGAAGCGTGGAAGTCACCCTCCAACAGTTTCAGAGGGTGTTACGAAAGCCAAAG
>PLZQ01000129.1 GCA_003152225.1 Limisphaerales bacterium
GATCCACAGCGCCCCCGACGCGGTAAGCGGGGCAATCACAGTCCCGGCACAAAGTGGCCAGATAAGCGTGCATGCGCGGTCGAATGGTAAGGTCAAGCCAGGGGTGGCGGTCCTTGGTGCTGAAGACGACGTGGAGAATGACTTGGCTAAGGGATTGCGGCATAAAGAACGTTGGTTTGAGTTGAACCGTCCGAACCCATTAGAGAATTTATGAAGCAGGCCGTTGGCCTGCAACAGAATAACTATTGGACGATGAACCCAGGGCGTTGCTGGGCTGGTATGAATCAGGCCTTTGGCCTGAAAGCGGCACGCCACGTCCCACGGGCTAACGTCTGGTGCAGGGCTGGAAGGAGTGTATATGGACCGATATTGAGAAAGCGTTCAAGCCCCACCAAATCGCAGATATCAAAGGATTCTGCCTTGCGCCCTGGCTCCCCGCTTGGACTGACCCGGGCCTGCTTGTGGAGGCGGGGCGCCTTAGAGCCGGCCCAGCAGAGTGTGGACGACCTCGGCAGGGCGGCCTTTGATCTCGACACTGCGGCTGCCGTCAAAGCGGAATTTGTCTTTGAGCCGCTGATAGGTGAGGTCGGAGACCAGGATGGTGCCCGCCTCGCCGAGAGATTCCAGGCGGCAGGCGAGGTTGACGGTGTCGCCCCACAAGTCATAGGCGAATTTCCAGCGGCCAATGACGCCCGCGACGACCGAGCCGGTGCTGATGCCAATCCGGAGGTGGATGGAGGTGTTGTAGGAGCTGTTGAACTTCTCGATATCGGCCATCAGGTCGAGGGCCAGATTGGCGATGGCCTCGGCATGGTCGGCGCGCGCCAGGGGAATGCCACCGGCGACCATGTAGGCGTCGCCGATGGTCTTGATCTTCTCCAGGCCGTGTTCGAGGGCGAGCAAGTCGAAGCCCGAGAAGATTTCGTTGAGGAGGTAAACGACCTGNNCTGTTGAGGAGTAAGCTTTCGGCCCTGCCGTGTTCGGTCTGGAGTTGGTCGAAGAGGCGTTTGGAGCGGGCGGCGTGGCCGACGCGCAAGGTGAGTTCCTGCAAATCAACCGGTTTGGTTAGAAAATCGCTGGCCCCGGCCGCTATGCCCATCATGCGCTCCATCCGTTCGGAGAGGGCGGTGACAATCAGGATGGGGATATGGGCGGTGAGGGGATCTTTCTTCAGCCGGCGGCAGACTTCGAAACCGTCCATGCGGGGCATCATCACATCGAGCAGGATGACGTCGGGAGGCCGCTGCGCGACCTTCTGCAAGGCTTGTTCGCCGTTCTCGGCTTCGATGACTTCATAGCCGTGCGTCCCCAGCGGGTCAGCCAGCAGCATGCGGTTGGCTTCCTCATCATCCACCACCAGCACGAGTCCGTGATGGCGCGAGACATGGGAGGCGGTGGGGGATGGTTTGCGGTTCAAGGTTTCAGTTTGCATATTCGCAGGTGGCGGGCGGTTCGGCTAGGCGCGAGCCGGAAGCATCGATAAAGGCGGCCACTTTGGCCGCGAAGGTTCGGGTATCGATAGGCTTGGCCAGGTAGCCAGCGCAGCCCGCGCGCAAGGCCAGGGCTTTATCGCCTTTCATTGCATGAGCGGTGAGCGCGACGATGGTCAGGTGACGGGTGGCGGGATCAGTCTTGAGGACTCTGGTGGCGGCCAACCCGTCCAGACCCGGCAGGCTGACGTCCATGAGAATGAGGTCCGGCGACAGCTCGAAGGCGGCGCGGAAAGCTTCATCAGCCGTGCTGGCATGGCAGACGGTATAGCCCGCGGCTTCGAGCAGGTCGGTGACCAGCTCCAGGTTCAATGCGTTATCCTCAACAACTAATACGATCTTTTTCACTGGGTTCACTCCTGGCACACCACTTCGGCGGGTGTCTCGTCCAGGTGCTCGAGTTTGGTGAGCAGGCTGGCCGGCTCGGCTTTGGACGTAATGGACTGGACATGAGCGGCCAGATGCTGCCGCTCCGGCTCACTCAGGGCGGTGCCGGTATGGATGAGAATGGGGATGCTCTTGGTTTCGGGACGGGCGCGGAGGTTCTCGACGACCTGGATCCCGCTGAAGTCGGGCATGGTCAGGTCCAGGATGATCACATCCGGGGGGGAACTGGTGGCCAATTCGATGCCGCGGCGGCCGTTGGCGGCCGGGACCACCTGGAAGCCTTTGAAGAGGAGCGTTTTGGCCAGTAATTCCAGCAAGGCCGGCTCGTCCTCGATAATCAAGACTGTCCGAACCTCTTTGCCGGCGGGGGAGCGCGTGCGGCGGATCACGTCAACGAGCCGTGGCCTGGCCAGGGCTGCCGCCAGATGATCCCCGGAGAACGGGCAAAAGCTGGTCTTGCCCTCGGCATCAACGGCGAAGATGACCGCAGGTATTCCGGCTGGAATCCGGGCGCGCAAGTCGCGCAGCTCGCGCTCGTCGTACTGCCGGGTAATCTGGTTGTCTATCGCGAGCGCGTAAGGCCGATTCTCCTTGAGCGTTGCCGGCAGATCCTGGAGTTGGGTGATGCTCGCGACGGCGTAGCCAACACTGGTTAGATACTGGCCGGCGAACCGGCGGCTTTGGCCATCCTCGGCCACCAGCAGGATCGGTGGCCGGAGGAGGGCCTCCCCACTCCGGTCCGCCGGATCATACACCGGCGCGGGTTTGGGTTCGACCCTCAGCGGGAGCAGGAAAGTAAACCGGCTGCCCTTGCCTTCGATGCCTTCACTCTCCACCTTGATTCGTCCCCCATGCAGCTCGATGAGGCGCTTCGTCAAAGCCAGTCCCAACCCCGTCCCTTGCTGGAGGCGGCCGTAGGAGGAATCCACCTGCTCGAACTCGGCGAATATGCGCTCATGGTCGTGCGGGTGGATGCCGATGCCGTTGTCGGCCACGGTCAGTATCAGACACTCGCCTGAGCGCGGGCCTTTCAATTCCGGTGCGCCATGTCCATTCGGTTGGTGCGAGCGCGTGGCGGTCACGGTCACCTGCCCTTTGTCCGGCGTGAACTTGATGGCGTTGCTCAGCAGGTTGTACATGATCTGCTTGAACTTCCCCTCGTCGGCGAACAGCTCGGGCGGAGCCGCGGTGATGTCGAAGTTGAGGGCGATGCCCTTCTTGTAGGTGAGCGTCTTGACGATTGTTTCCACGTTCTGCATCACCCGGGCAAGGCTGAAGGAGGTGCAAGATAATTCGAGCCGACCCGCTTCGATCTTGGAGAGGTCAAGGATGTCGTTGATCAATTGCAGCAAATGGTTGCCGCTGTTGAGAATATTGCTGGTGTATTTGCGCTGCCGCTCGTTCAGGTCCCCGAACGTCCGGTCCGTCAGCATCTCGGAGAAGCCGATGATGGCGTTGAGCGGGGTGCGCAGCTCGTGGCTCATGCTGGCGAGGAATTGGCTCTTGGCGCGGTTGGCCGCCTCGGCGGCGTCTTTGGCCCGCTGGAATTCCTCCTCCACCAGCTTGCGCTGCGTGACTTCGGACAACAGGCCGTCCGCGCAACGGGTGCCGTCCCGCATGTAGGTTGAGGGCGCGCGGTTCTGCAGCCAGATCCACTGGCCATCTTTGCGGCGGATTCGGTATTCGACGTCAAACGCTTCCTCTTTGATGAACAACCTCTCATAGGCGAGTTGGACTCTGGCAGAGTCATTGGGATGGATGCGATCCAGCCACATTGTCCCGGCGTCCCGGGTAAGTTCCTCGGAGGAGTAGCCGAGTATCTTATCCGTGGTGCCGCTCACATAGAGGAGCTTCCGGTTGGCGTTGGCCGTCCAGACGGTGTCTGGGATGTTGGCCACGAGCGAACGGTATTTGCGCTCGCTGGCGCGCAGGGACTGCTCGGTCTGTTTGCGATGGGTGATGTCCTGGATGACCGCCTGGAACTCCGCCGTCTGGCCGTCCGGCCGAAAGAGCCGCCGCACACTGAATTGCTGCCACACAGTGATCCCGTCGGCCCCGGTCACGCGGTGATCGAAGGACACCACCGGCTGTTCCGCCGGCAAGGCCCCGAACCAGCTCAAGGGGATGGCGATATCTTCCACCGGCAGGGTTTCCAGGAAATTGGTTCCGAGCAGTTCCTCTTTGGGTTTGCCGTGGAATTGACAGTAGGCGCGGTTGACGAAGTTGAGGCTCCCGTCGGGGTTGAACCGGCAGATCAAATCGGTCTGGTCTTCGACGACCGCGCGCAAACGCTGCTCGCTCTCGGCCAGCGCCTGTTCGGCTTGCCGGCGCTCGGCTGCCGCCGCGGCCAACAGCATGTTCGTTACGGCCAGCACGCCGATGTAGCTCCCGATGAGCATCAGGCTTTCCCGTTCGGCGGTGGCCAGAAACGGCCCGCGCCCATTCAAAAGCGAGTGGATCGCCAGCGCCGATACCAGCAGCGTGCCGGTGGTTGCCCCGCGCTGGCCAAAACGCAAAGCGCCCCAAACCAGGAAGGGGAAGGGCAAATAAGCCAGCGGGTAGTTCTGGATCCCATATACAAACCAGGAATGGAAGGAAATCAGGGTGCCGATCAGCAAGCCCGTGCTACAAACGATCGCCTCCATCACCAACCGCGGACTCCAACGGAGCCTCGAAGGCGTGGCCCAGGCCAGGAGGAAGGGGGTTACCACCAGGCCCGCCAGCGCATTGGGCACCCACCATTCCAGCAT
>PLZQ01000389.1 GCA_003152225.1 Limisphaerales bacterium
TGCTGGTCTCCAGCCGCGTGGGGGGAGGCAATCCCGAGAACTTCGTGCCGTTCCTGTTGGCACTGCAACAGGTTATTCCGCCGAATCTGTTCACGCAGTATTTCGGCAACGTGGATCTCGACCTGGGTGGCGCATTCTACATTGATTGCGGTGCAACGGAGCAGTATCGAGACTCCATCGGGCGCTTATGGCTGCCGGACGCGATATTCCTGACCTCGACCGGCGCGACCTCCACGGCCACACTCACCGGCACGGGTATCACCGTAAACAAGGGTCTGCTGCGCGACCATTTCATCCCCGATCAAATGCTCAACAGCGAACGGTGGTGCGACGGCAACATCATGTATCAATTCCCGGTGCCAAATAATTGGTACACCGTGATTCTGTACTTTTCGGAGAACTGCAATACCTGTGTGGGACCGGCGCTCGGGGGAATTGGGTGTGCCAATTGCGCACGGATCTTCGACCTCGAAGTCCAGGGCCAGCGCCTCAACGCCTACAACCAGGCCGATGCGGCGTTGCCGCCCAACGGCGACGGCCTCGGCGCAATCTACACCGCCACCCAGGTCGCCTTCGATGTCCAAGTGACCAATGGCGTTCTGGAAGTCGCCGTGCTGGACCGTGGCAGCGGCAACCCGCCTGAAAACGCCGCTATCAAGGGGATTGCGATGCTGATGCGACCGCCGCCGGGCAAACTGGCTACCAAACCGACGATTGCTTCCCTTGATTTCATACAGCTTGAGCTCAGCGTGCTTGTGGACCTCAAGGCCAATTTGGCTCGCTTCCTCGCGGGAGAGCTGGGGGTTTCGCTCCAGTATTCCAGCGACCTTGCCCACTGGCAGACACTTTCCGGGTCGCCGGGGTATGCTTTTGCAGGACCTGTCCCGGGAGCCTCCTTCGTGCTGCCGCAACCTACCAACCGGGCCAATTTCTACCGCGCGGTCATGAGCCAACCCTAAGTCCCCTGGTCTTCGCTCCGCCCGCTAACAGCAATGTGGCCAGCGCGCCGCGAAGCTGAAGGCGGAGCCCAGACAAACCGGGGGCGAAGTCGAAGGGCGATGCTGAAAAGCTGAGATGCCGAAAACCTCGCCGCCGAGGAGCGCCGGTTCCCTTCCGCTGGCCACGGCACCGACCACCGCTACCGTTCGTCCAGCCCGCCTAAGCCCATTTCAGCATTTCAGCTTTTGCCCCTGCGAGTCCCCTTTCTGCTTTCTGCTTTCCCAATTTCTGCTTTTCCCCAACTCCGCCACGACGCGCACAGTTCCAGTTCCAATCTCCGGTCTGACCCGTTTCCAGGTACACTTGATTGGTCGAGTGGAGCGGAGGCGCGCCCAAACCGGACATTGGAATCCGAGCAGTGCGCACCAAACAAGTGGCACGCGACGTATTATCGTTGCGAATCACCGGTTTTAGCCCGTTTCCAGAGGCATTGTGCGGTTCCGTCAGGTTGGAATAATACTTGGGTGTTCATGGTTATTGATGGTTTTGAGGGTTGGTTGATTTGGTAGCGGGTTGGCATTACCTTAAAGTGCAAGGTTGGGCCATGAAGCAGTACAAAATATTCGAGAACGAGGTTGGTCGCAGAGAAGCTGTCAAGCAGGGTTGGTCTTGGCCTGCGTTCTTCTTCGGATTCATTTGGGCGTTTGTGAAAAGGCAGTACGTGGCTGGCGCCATTGTGCTCGGAGGTGTAATTGTGGTGGTGCTTCTGTCATTGAAGGTTGACGATTTGTTTGCGATGGGGGACAAAAGCGCAAGATCGTTGGACCATGTCTGTGAGTCGGCAAGGTGGGTTATCATGGTCCTTCTCGGCGTCAATGGAAATGAGCTGCGCGAGAAGAACCTGTTTCAGCGAGGATATATCCTTCGAGGAGTTGTGGCCGCCCTCTCGCCCAGTGAGGCCCTGGCGTCTCACGAGAGGGCGGGACGAGAGAGAGAAAGTTCACCTGCCTGACGAATCCCAGACCGGTGTTTGACGGAACTTGTGGATTTCAAGCCGGAGCGAGCCATGATTGATTGCTCTCACGACCCAGTTGAACTTAGGGGTGCACGATGGAAGGCTGTGCAGCGTGGTCTCCGCCTCGCCAACAGCTATCTTGGTACCGTCTTGATCGCTTGGTTTTATGCCTTGTGGGCGCTAATCGGGTTGATCCTCTGTTTGGTCTTCATTCCCATGGCAATCATGGGAAAGTCGAACGCTTTCGAGAAAGGGCTGAATCCAATAGCGTTGTACGGCCTCGTGGTGCCCCTGGCGCTTATGGTGGCAGCAACCTGGGCCGTAAAGCTTTTCTCAAGGCTGCTTTGGTGTGCCATCCCAGAGCCTCTGATGGCAGCGTTCCTTGCCCTGGCTTCAGTGATGGGCAGGCTTTGTGTCGTTATTGGGGTTGTTTACCTTTGGCTTCGAGGCGGGCCGTGGGGCAAGGGGCTATTACTGCCTGAAGTCATTGCCTGTTCGGGAGTCGCCTGGTTGGGCTTGGTTGCGGAATGGAGTTTCATCCGAACTTTGCTGCACGAATTCATTCCCGCGGCGAACCCGACTCAATCTTCTGATGAGCTGAATCATGCGCAGGACAGTGCAGGGGAAGCCGAACGCGTAACAGAGCCGCATAAAGAACGCATTCTCCGGCGCGACCTTGGAGCATGGTTCAAGAGCCGGTTTCCGAGAGGTTATAAGCTCGTGGTATGGATCCTTTTGCCACTGGGTTATGTTACGATTTCATCACTCAGCGCTAATGGAGACCCTCGGGCTGTTCCCGAAGCGATTCTCAGGTTGGCAGTTATTGCTCCGGTAATCCTTCAGACCTTCTGGATACCCAGCGATAAGCTTCAGAGCCTGATCCATGCGTTTTCACAAACTACCCCCGTAAAATAGCCAGGGTGGAGGGCTTGATCGGAAGAAAGGATCAAGCCGAGACAGGAATCCGAGCTGCGCGCACCAAACAAGCGGCATGCGACGTATTACAGTTGCGAAACTTCGGTTTGACACGTTTCCCAACCTGTTTCCTTGGGAAGTCTCAATAGTGAGGACCGACACCGGCCGGACACGTCAGGTTGCTCGGATGCGCGCGGTGTCGCCCGAAACCAGCAAGGCGTTGTCGCATCTTTTGTTGGACGCACCAAAAAGCATGACTGTGGCGATATTCACGTCGGTCCGCACCGGCACGCAGTTTGCCACCTTCCGATTTCAGCTTTCTGCTTTCCCGGTTTCTGCTTTTCCCTTAGCTCACAGCTTCCTCAACGTAATGTTTTGAAAACGGCCCTGTTCCGCCGGCGCGGAGACGCGGAAGCCAACTGAGCCGCGCTGGAATCCGGCGTCGCTTTGCTCATGGACCTTTTCTCCATCAACAAAAACGGCGATGCGGCTTCCGCGGCACTCGGTAGCAATATGGTGGGTTTCGCCGCGGCGAATCTCCTTGGGGAGCGGCACCGGGTCAGCGATGGTCCAACCATCCCAGCGGCGGAGATGGGGACGCAACGTGTTAGGGCGCGTTTTGAACTCCGGCGCTCGATACGGCGAGTCGACGCTTTGGATCTGGAACATCAGGCAGTCGCTCTCGCTCTGCGCCCGCACAATCCAGCCCGTGACGCCCTGGCCTTCTCTGGGCAGGGTCAAGTCGAACTCGAAGCAATAGTCCGCATAGCCTTCGCCCTCGATCAAACCTACGTCGCCCCCGGTAATTAGAATGCCTTGCGGCGTGAAGACCCAGCCCAATACATCCGGCCAGGCGCGAGCCTGGTCTTCCAGATGGGTGCCGTAGCGCGGGCCAGGAGGCGGAGCATTGGCCGCTGTCAGGCGGTCGGCGAACTTTGTCCGGGTCGCCATGGGGATGGAGTCGGCCGGCACGACGACGAGGTTCTGCGAGAATGCAACCCGACGTCGGCTCGTTGGCACCGGCCAAGGTTGCAGCGTGATCGGCCGCGCGGTTTCAAGCGCAGCGAGAACTTGCGCTTCCGTCGCGTTGCTGTTGGGCAGGCTCACGCTGATAAAGCCGCCCTTGCTGTCACGCAGCAAATCCAACCGGCCTTGGCGGTCCACCGTCGCCAGCAGGTTGTCGCGCCCCGGCCCCGGAGCCGGGGTCGCAAACAAGACCTTCGGCCCCAGCACCAGCGAGACATCGCTAAAGCGGGAAAGCTCGCCAGGCTTTGCAGTCGTTGGCGTAAAGCGGCGCCCTTCGATTGCCAGCCCGGCTCTGAACGTGACCAGGAACTTCTCTTTCTTCCGGCAATCGCGCTTGAGCGCCAGGTAGCCATTTTCCACGGCAGCAGCCGCGCGCGGGGAACCTCCGACGCTCACTTCCGAAGCCCACGACGGGACCCGCAGCCAAAGCGTAACCGGCCTGGGCGATTTGATTTTGGCGGGGGCGAATTCCAGCTCCAGGTTCTCCCGGCCCGCGAGCAGATCAGGGCTGGTTTTCACCGAGACGCGCCAATCGGTTCCGCCCGCCTTGACCGGGGCCATGAAGCTGAAGGGGAAGTTCACATAAATGCCGCGCTCCGAGCCGGCAGCGAGAAAGCCCCGGAGAAAATGCAGGCCGAGGGGGCCATGGAAACTGCAGCAAAACGGCCATTCCCGGGTTGACCCGCGCGTCGCCATGGGGCCGGCAGGGTCGCTGTCCAGTTCGCGGTAACCGAAGCCCCCATTTCCGCATTGGTTGGCAGCATATTGGTTTTCCAGCAATCGCTCGGCCATGTCGAGATACCGCGTTTGCCCCGTGAACTTCCAGAGATCAAGGCTGAAGCGCAGCCAATCCGACTCGCTGCAACCTTCATCGCCGCCAAAGGAAACATACCAGTGCTCACCCACTCCCCCAAGGGGCCAGACGAACCCGCCTTTGACCGCCGCGTCCCATTTGGCCCGCGCCCGGTCCAGAAACATCGGCTCACCCGTTAGATCATAGAGTTCGAGCACGCTGCGCCAGGCGCAGAGGTTGCCGTGGCTATGGTCCACGGGCAGGGCGTCGAACTTCCAGAACATATCCGCCATCCGGCGCGCCTGCTGAAGATAGCGTTCATCCCTGGTCATGCGGTAAAGCATGGTCAACCCTTCCATCCCCGGAAAGTAGCAGCAGGTGTAGCCATCGCCGTAAGTGCCGCTGCTGTGGTATTCGGCTTCGCGGCTGTTCGAATAAAGCTGGCCGGCGGTATTGACATAGTAATCGCCCAGCCGTTTGGCCGCCGCCAGCAGTTTGGGCTCGTTCAGCTCCCGCGCCGCCGTCGCCAACCCGACCAGCAGCCGCGCGTTGCCCCATAGCATCGGAATCGGCGGGCTGTTGTTGGTCAGCCGCAGGCTCAGGTCCATCTCCGCCCCGAAATGGCCGTCGCCTCTTTGATAATTGGCGACTTCGGCCAGCGCGGGGGCAAGCGTCGGCGGAGACAGCCGTCCCGGTGGACTGCTGAGCACAGCCAATTCGAGAAACCGCCCGGAAACGTCGCCGCTGTAGTTGGTAAAAATGCGGCCCATCTTGAAAGATACATCCGCCAGCAGCCAATCCAGCGTGTAAGGCTCTCCTGCCAGCCGCGCCACCCCGCGCGCGAAGGTTTCGGCTAACGGGCCTGCCAGTTGCACCTGCTTCGCCTCCGCCAGCGTGATCCGCGGCCAGGCAACCTGAGCTTCAGCGGCGGTTGCCAGCCTGCCGCCCAACAAGAACACCGCGAGGGTCAGATAACCAGTAACAATGCGCATGGGGCCTGCAGTTTGCACAATGGCCACGTCCACTAGCCAGACTAAA
>PLZQ01000324.1 GCA_003152225.1 Limisphaerales bacterium
TTTGGTTTGCTGGCCGGGGTCTTGGTGTTTGTCCCTGGCACCGCCATGCTGTCGTCAAAGGACTGCTCCAGGGCCGGCACCTTCTTACCCCAGTCCTTTGGTTTGCCACTGTCCCAAGCTGACCAATCGCCCTCGATGGTATCCTTGATCGGCACCCGCGTCTTCAGGAAGTTGCTCTTCGTAGGCTGGAAGTCCTCGTCCTCCACGATGGTCGGGGTCAGGAAGATGATGAGGTTGGATTTCGTCCGTGTCTTGGACTCACTGCGGAACAGGTATCCCAGGCCCGGAATGTCGCCCAGCAGGGGGACCTTGGTGTCTTGCTGGTGGACGTTGTCCTGGATCAAGCCGCCCATGACCAGGGTGTTGCCGCTGGGGATCATTACGCTGGTATTGACCTCACGCGTCTCGAAGGAAGGGACGCTGTTGGCGACGCCGCCTACGATGCTGGCGACCTGATCGCCCAGGCGGACCACCCGCGGGGTCACCATCAACCTGACGTAGTTGTTAGCGGAGATGCGAGGCGTAACCGAAAGCCGGACAGTCAAGTTCGAGTAGGTCACTTGCGAACCACCGGTCGTGTTGGCAGTGCCGGCGGTCGTGTTGACGATAGGGTATTGGGTGCCGACTTCAATCAGGGAGGTTTCATTGTCCAGAGTGACTGTGCGTGGGCAGGAGATTACCTTCGTCTCGGCGTACGTGTTGAGGAACGACAGGACGGCCTTCACGCCGTCCGCGTTCAGGAAGAAGGTGCTGGGATTGAGGCCCCGGGCGGTGTCCGCCGAGAACCCGCCGCCGCCGAGCAAGGAGCTAAGGACGGTCGAGGTGTCATAGGCTCCGGCGGTCGTAGTGCTGCTCGTGGCACCACCGGGCAAGACCGTGGTGGTGGTGGTCGGCGTGCCGGGCCCGGTGGTGGTGGTGCCGGTGGTTATACCATTGCCGAAGGCAACGTTCTGCGATTTGAGCGTTCCCGACCAGTCAACGCCTTTTGTAGTTGACGGGTTCACGATAGTCTCCAGCAAGCGCGCTTCGATGAGGACCTGCTTGGTTTGGGTGTCGAGGCTCAGGACCAGCTCGTCCACCGCGGTAATCTCATTTTCCGTCGCCACCAGTACTAGCTGGCTGGTGCGAGTATCCGGCAGGACCTTGCTGCGCTTGGGATCAATCGTGCCTTGCACACTGGCAAGAAGGTTCGTAGGGCTGGCATACTTAAGCTGATAGATTTTCGTGATGAGCGGAGGAAGCGCGGCGGGGTCTTTGATGGTGATGCGGGCGATTTTGCTCCTGGGGTCTTCCACTAATTGGAGGCCGTAGTTGTTGAGGAGGGCGGCGAGCGCCTGCTCGGCGGTGATCTTCTCCCAGCGAATGGACACGGAGGGCTGGGCCATGGCTTTGCCGTCTGCCCCGGCCTGGCCGAAGCCGATCTTGGGATCAAGCATGTAGTTCAGTTCGGCCTGGCGCGCGAGGTTCCGAATGGCGTCGGTCAGCGGCACATCATCCATGACGATGAGCGGGATGACGGCGTCCGGTTGGGCGGTGCTGCCGGGGGCGGCGGCTTCGGGAGCTGGGGTCGGGGCTTCGCTGGCCGGGGCCGCCGGCTGGCCGGCGTCGTTGGCGGCGACCGTCGTGGGGGCCGGCGCTGGGGCTTGAGCCGCCGGAGCGGCATCAGGCGCAGCGCCCGATGGAGCAGCGTCCTTGGTCGGGGCTGGAGTGGCCGCTGCGGCCGCAGCGTCAGCAGGGGGAGTATTGGACTGGGCAAAGCCAGCCAGGGAGGGGGCGAGAATCCCAACGAGCGTAAAGGTGAGGAGTATGCGTTTCATGTGTTAACAATAGTTCTGGCTTGCACCGGATCATGACAGACTGCTCTGTTCATCAGTGGGTCTTTAAGCAGGCGGGGTGCCAATGCCATAAACACACGTAGTTGGTGCCTCGAGTGCAGGAAAGTGGCCACTCGGCAAAACGCTTGTCCATCATTAAGACAAAGCTGGAATTCTGGCGTCAGGGGTTCGAGCTCCGGATACAACCGGCGCCACGAGGCACAGAGAGAAGTCGCAGCGAAAACGGCTCTGCGAGAGCCGTGAGGATTGGGGAGGGCAGAGGAGAGGACTTGCCCTTCAGGGCTCAAGAGCCCGGGCGCAGATGCAAGGTCCGCTCCTGGCCGTTGACGAGTACCCGGACGAAATCGTCCTTGATTTCCTGACAGGTGATGCGCACGACCCCCATGTTGCTGCTCACTTCCCCTTCTTCGCCCGTTGCAAACGTGCGGTTGTTGATGATGGCCAAGCGGTGGCTAGCCGCGCCCGAAATGCCCTTGAGTTGTAAATCCACGACGGCCGGGGCGGGATTGGGCTTGCCTGCGGCGACTGCCGGGGACTTGCGCAGACGGGTGGACTGGGGGAAGAAAGGGTCTCTGCCTTCCTCGGAAGTCGAAGGGGTGACAAAGATGGACTTAGGAGGTTCCGGTTCAGCGGGCACGGCATTAGTGGCGGGCTTGGCATGACCGGTAGCCCCCGCCGGAATTTGGGCGGCGTGGGTGGCGAAGGCTGGGCTGAGCAAGGCGGCTGCGAGCAGGAGCGTCCAGGCGCGGGGCGAAGTGCAGGGAGTAAGCATAAGGCGCATCAGAGGTTCAGGACGGGTTAACCTTGGCCAGGGTGACAATGTCCATCTTGAACGACAGGGTTTCCGGCTGGACGGAGGTGGAAGGGGCGCTGGCATCGAGGCTCAGGTTCACGAGGCGGACATGCGGGAATTGATTCTCGAGGTCGGCGAGGAACTGGCCAAGGTCGTGGAACTGGGCGGTGCCAGCCACGGTGAGCGTAATTTGCTTGTAAGGGAAATTTGGAAGCAGGTTGACGTCCATAGGCGCGCCAAGTTGGCTGAACTGCGGGATATCAATCTTGTAGGGTGCCTTGAACTGGCGTAACCAGTTAACCACCCAGGCATAGAGATCACCGGAGGCGACGTCGCCTTCGGCTGCGGCGAGAGTGGTCTTGGCGTCGTCGAGTTCGACTCTGATCCGGTCAGCCCGGCGGGCGACGTCGTTGACGACCTGGAGCTTTTTGGCGGCGTCGGCCTTATTTTGGGTCAGGTGAGCGAGGCTCTCTTTCTGGCGGCAGATCAGCCCGAAATAGAGGCCGGCGACGGTGATCAAAGTGGCCAGGGCCACGAGAACCAGCCGGTTACGCTTTTCTTTGGGGAGCTTTCTAAGGTTCATCGCGTTAAATCCGGGTAGCGGCACTCGAGGGTGAAGTTAACACTGCGTTTGCCGTTGATAGGGGAGACCTGTACGGGGGCAAGGTTCTTGAGGCTGATGCCGTTGGTTTTGAGGAGCACCTGCATCAGATAAGCATTGGTGGCGAGGGCGTTTTTATACTTGTTCAACTGGTCGCCCGGGTTGGCGGAGGAATCGGTGCCTTCCAGTGTGAGAAGGATTTTCTCGGTGCTCCTGGGGGGTTTGCCCGGGATGAGGACATCGTTCCCGTTGGTGCGGGCCTTGGTTCCTTCGACCCAGACATACGTCTGGTCCACGCTCAGACGGAGCAACTGGACGTCGTCCACCGTGGTTTTCTGGAGGGCGTTGAGGAGGGTGCCCTGGAGCAGTCGATTAGCAGACAACCGCCGGAGTTCGCTGAGCTTGCGGTTGATATCGGCGACTTTGTTTTGCTCGTCAAGGATACCACGGTATTCGTTGGTGCGGGAGTTGATTTGGCCTTCCAGGCGGCTGACCTCGCTGTTGACCAGAATCGCCTTGAGCTGGAGAGAGCTGCTCCAAACCAGGATGAGGACGATGATCAGCGCGGCCACCAAGGCAATCCGTTTGACGGGGTCGCGGCGTCGTTCTTCCTCAGCGGCCTGAGCTTCGGCAAGAAGGTTGAGGCGGATAGGCATAAATCCAGTGTAAGGTCAGAGGGCGGCGAGGGCGGCGCCCAGGGCGACGGCCAGTTGGGGGCCAACCTGCTCGATTTCAGAGGTCTGCTGCGGGGGCAGTTGCATCTCCAGGTTCGCTGTCGGGTTTAGAATCTTGCACTCGACCATGAGTTCCTGCCGGAGCCTTTGCACGATGAACTCCGAACGCGAGCCTCCCCCGGTGAGAAAAACGTTCGTGACGGGACGGTCCTGCTGGTGCTCGAAAAAGTCAATCGAGGCCCGCAATTCACGACCGAGCGGGAGCAGGAGTGATTCGAGCTGGGATTGGACCTCGGTGGGCATACCTATCTTGATGCCCTCGGCCTCCGCGTAACTGATGCCAAGAGCCTCAGCCAGGCCGCTAGTCAGCCGGTCGCCGCCGATGCTGACCACGCGGCTGAGCATCAACTCGCCCTCCTGAACGATGCAAATCGAGGAGTTTTTGAAGCCAACATCCACCAGGGCGACTGCCTCCTTTTCGAAAAGCTCCGGCATGGCTCTCTCGAAGCTGTTCACGGGGCCGATCAAGCCGGGAAGGATGCAGTCGGCGACCAATCCAGCGCTCTTGGCGCCCTGGACCATATCATCGACGAACTGCTTCCGGGCGGCGGCGACGAGCACTCGCTGCTTTTGCGGGCCAGCCGCATCTTTGGGTTTGTCGTTCGGCTTGGATTGCTGCGCGCGCATGCTGACATGGCAATCGAACAGATGCCCGGGTAGATCCTGTTGCAGATAGGATTTGGAGTTAAGCTTGAGGACCATGCGCATGTCGGGCAACGGCATGCGGGGGATGTCGGCATGCCGCACGTGGACATCGCTGACGCCCGCAGCGAGGGATACATACCTGGTCTTGGGCTGGAGCACCTGGGTGACGGCCTTGAGATGCTCGCTGAGCAGCTCCGGGGGCAGGGTCTTCTCGCAGATCGGCGCGTCAAGCAGAGCAAAACCGCAGAGGGCGAAGCCCTGCCCGCAACGCTGGAGACAGACCGCCTTAGTGGTGCGGCTGCCCAAATCCACGGCCATCATCTGGTCGCGCTTCTTGCTCACTGCACTGTCAAAAAAAGGCAGAGCCATGCACGTTACCTATACATTTCACAGTTTTGTTGTCAGCCGCATGTCGGTCCAACGTCCCTCAAGGCTTGCGCGGTGCGGCACTGCCCGCCGAGCCATTTGGTTAAGGGGCTCACCGGTCCCCAAAACGTGAACTGTTTCCGAATAAGCAAAGGAAAGCACATCCGGGGCCAAACCTGAACCGGCGGCGGCCGGATCGTGGAGGGATCAGGCATCGCGGATGCCAGCAGGTTGAGCGTGGCGCCGGTCCTCGGGGCCAAGTTGGACCGCTGAGACAGACAAGCTAGGAGGATTTGACCCGCAATCTGGAACCCACTAGCGCACTTGGGGGGCATGGATGGGAGGACCGTTTTCACAGAAGGGGAGAAAGACCGGGATGTTGCAGCGCCTGGAAAGTGTCCTGTATTGGGACATGTGAAAAGGTGGGAGATAGTAGCTTGGTGATGGTTCGCTGCTGGCTTGTTGCCCGCATGGGAAAACGAGTGTCTTGGACACCTACAGGAC
Organism: Limisphaerales bacterium; assembly: GCA_003152225.1. Lineage (GTDB taxonomy): Bacteria > Verrucomicrobiota > Verrucomicrobiia > Limisphaerales > UBA8199 > PALSA-1440. Next base: position 5,479 of record PLZQ01000324.1, read on the forward strand.
AGTGGGCCAAATGTCGACCCCAAGGCATGCTTTCCTCACATGGCTCTGCAGGGAATAGTCCTGAACGGCGCGATGTCATCGGCCGTGATCAACGGGCGGCTGCTCCGCATTGGCGAAGGGTTCAGCAACGTCGTGCTCGTGGCGGTGGACGCGGAACATGCCACCGTGGAGCTGGAGGGACAGACGAAAACGCTGGCTTTGCCGAAATAGGGCAGGGCTAATGACCAAGCTGAAGTGGTCGGTCGGGAGCGCCGGCGCCCCCTACCCTGCCGGCCTCGGGTGAGTCCCAGGCCGTTAGCGATGTCTAATGCGCCGCGACGACGTTCCACTGGCCGCGGATTAGTTTCCTGACCTGGGGCGTGGCCGGTGGCAGGCGGCGATAATCCAGGAAGTTCACGTCAAAGGCCCATTTGCGGCTGGGAGCGTTGTAATAGGTGCCGGTTTGGACCCAGTAATTAGTGGCGAGCTGGCTAGGGAACATGACCACCATCGAACCGTTATAGGTGAAGCTGTAGCCGCTCCAGTTTTCCAGGAAGCGGGGAAAGTTCTCGACGCCGCCGCTGTAATGGAGGGTGCCGGTGGTGTTGGTGGGCTGGACAATTCCCGCCAGGAAGGCGGCGTTGACGGTCGTGTTGGCGGGCGTGCGCGAGCTTAGCGCGTTATTGCCGTAGGCATCGGACCAGTTTGCTGACAGGACGGTAATGGCATCGCCCACCAGCGAGGCGGGTTTGGTATTGGCGGTATTGGCGAGGCCGGGCGTGGTGTCAGGCGCATTGAAGTGCCCCTTGACGTAGAGCGGAAGCTGCGTGGCCACAGTCAACCCGCTCGGGGGGAGTTGCTGCCCATTGGACACGCGCACCGCCGTCAGCTTGCCCGGGCTGACGCGCCGATCATCCACATATACGGAGTTCAACTGATGGCCCTTGGTTGAAGAGGCCGCCTGGTTGAGGGGGTTCCCGCTGGCTGACCTCATCCAATTGGTCAGGGCCCCCACGTTGATGTCCGTCGTCACGGTCCATTTCTGTTCGCGCGCGTCGTAGAACGAGGCGTTGGTCTGCACAAAGGAGTATCCGCTTTGGCCGTTCGTCGTGCCGGTATCCGGGTTCTGCACGGCGAAGTAGTCCCAGTTCCCGGCGCGGACCGTCACGTTGCTCCAAGTCGTGGTGACGATCAAATCGCATTGGTTGTAATAGCGCGCGGCGCCCATGGGCGACATGGGGTCCTCGCCGCTGGGCGGCGGTTGCGTGATTTGCTTAACGACCGCTGGGCTGTTGTTCGTGGCGATGGGCATCGTCAGCGAGCTGGACCCGGGGACGGGCGGGATGTCATAGACCGGGACAGTCCCGCTGCCACCCGTCGGATCATAGGGGGCGCGGTTGGTGTAGATTTTGACGGCCGCATCGACGCTCTCGGCGAATTCCAGGGTGGAGGGCGGCGAGCTGTAAATGTTGCCGTTGCTATGGACCTTGCCCGTCACTTTCATCGGTGCGCCGGGATTGATCTCCAGGTCCATCGTGTAAAAGATGGCGAATTGAAACACCGGGATACAGGCGAGCTGAAAATCCTGTTCGACCGCCGCAGCCATGTTATAACGGGTGTTCAGCGGCCGAGCATTGCCGCGCACCGCACAACTGTAGGCCAAGCCATACAAGCCGATGAATTGGGAGTCCAGGTTGGTCATCACCATGTTAGGGGAGCTGGAAACCCAGGAGGCGTTGAGCCCACCGGCGCCGTCGGTGAACTGATACACCGAAGCCCAGTCATTCGTCGGCACGAAGCCCCCATAGTGGCTCAGTCGGGTGGGGTCGTAGCTTTGATTGAAGAAATCGCGCGCCATGTAGCCGAGCGCGACTTCCGTCGCCGCTTCCGCCGCGGCCACGGAGCGGTTGTATGTGTTGTTGCGGTCGTTTAGCACCGTCGAGGTCGAGGCCCAGTTGGCCGCGCTCGCATAGACGAGAATGCTGGCAGCGGCCAACACCATGACCAGCAGGAGGGCGTAGCCTTTTCGCGATCTGCATTTGCCGCTCAAGTGTGTGTTCATAAGCCTGTATGCGGGACGGACCCTACTCGATGGTTCGGCGGGTCATCCGGGTTTGCAGATGGTAATAGTCGTAGTAGGCGCCGACGCCCACTCGGGCAACGGGAAACTCCCACTGGTAAAAGTCCAGTTCCATCCGGATGACGCGGTTGTTCTGGTCGTTGGTCAAAGTATGGCCGGCGTAATCCTCGGCGATGAAGGCGATGCGGTTGGTAAGGTACGGTGCCACCAATTGGACCTGGTCGCTGCCGCTGGCGACCCGCATCAGGCGCTGGCCGGTCGTATCGAGGTAATATCGGATGAAGACGTTGGTATCTGTGGTGGGGTGAATCTGGAGCGCGTTGCCCTGGCGAAGATTGTTGAGCGTGATATTCGTGAAGTGCGTGCTATCACCGTTCCCGACATAAAGGACCTTGCCGGAACGGACATCATCCCGGACACGGTTGAGCACTTTGCGGCCGCTGTCGCCGGCGCTGAGGCGGGTTGAGGTGATGTTGAACATTCGCATGCCGAAGAGCTGCGCATAGACTACCCCGATCACGACCAGCGAGAACAGGCCCATGGCGGTCATGATCTCCGCGAGCGTAAAGGCCGACCGGGCGGTCGGGGCGCGCGGCGCGGCAGGACGGATGGTGAGCGCGGGCTTCATTGATCGGCGGTGCGCAGGGTGATGACGGTATTGGTAAAGGGCCCGCGGCTGCGCTTGCCGTTGGCCAGGCTCCAGACGCAGTCAGCGCGCATTTGCCGCAAGGGCGGGTCCGAGGAAACCACGCTGACACTGATGTAATTGGTCGCCTGAATGGGCTGGCCCGCTACGGGCACATCAAGCAGTTCCAATTGCGTGTAGTTCGTGACGCCCAGTTCGTCCACGGCCGGCCAGGCTTTGGGATCCCACTTGGCCGCGCGGGCCTGCTCGACGCCCTGCATTGCCAGCGATTGAGCCGCCAACGAATAGGCGCTCCATTGCGCGCGGTCGGCCGTAAGCACATACCCGCAGATCACCCCGCCAAACGACAAGGTGGCCACCGCAATCGCGACAACGACCTCCGCAAGGGTAAACCCGGATGATGGCAGGCGCTGGCCATATAATCGGCCACTGACTATTCTCATACAACAGACCGCGTGAGCCTTCTCCAGCACCAAAGATGCCAATACTACCGCCGTTCGGCCCTACCCGCGCCGACGGGGTGTTGTCGGTGGCGCTCCGGTGTAGCCCCTTGTATTCCCAAGGTTGATCAAGCAACCTACTTTGGTTGCAGGACTTGCGGACAAACTCCTCACTCTACAGCTTGACGATGAATGTGCGTGCGACCTGCTTGTCCATGCCGCAGACGAAGCTGGAAACGTCTTCCGGTCGCTGCGTCCTTAGGTTGGACGGCTGAGCCAAGCTCCTGTCCCGTATCCGGCCAGCGATCGCGGGGGCACCCGCTTTGTCGGAAGTGTGGATTAGATCAAGACGGCCCGGCGGCTTGCCCCCTCTGCAGGATGGCGTTCTTGAACCGGGCCGTCTCAAGCATTTCGACCTTTATCCCGATGGCATCCAACGGTTCTTCGACGGAGAACAGGAGGTTGCCGGTCATATGGACGGTCGTAGCTCTGGATTCCACCTCAATGAACAGAATATGGTCGCTGTTGACGACGATTTCTCCGCCCTTGTTGATCCGGTTCAGCTTTATGAGAGGCATAGCGTTCCGCACTCTGCCACCCAGCCGCCGCTTTTCAAGTCCCTTTAGCGGACTCTTTAGCGGTCGATTGCAGGAAGCGCTTGGCGCGCAGTTGAAGCTCGTCAAGGAACGCTTGCAGCAGCGACGAGGTTTTCCCGCGCCACAGCACACCGACGATGACCGGAGTGAAGTCCGGCAGCGGCACGATCCGGACGTTCGGAGAGACCTTTCCTTTGGGCACCTGCACCGACACGCCGATCCCAAACCCGCCGGCGACGTAGGTTTCAATAAGATCGATGGAGCTGACTTCCATGCCGGGAAACCAATCGACGCCCAGCCGGGCGAGTCCTTGCTGAAAGTTCTTGCAGATGGCTTCCGCCGCCGGCAAACAAATCAGCGGGTCCTCAATCTTATCCCGCCGCCAAAGCTGGTCGGCGGCGGTGATGCGGCTTTCTTTGTCCACGAGCAGTACCAGTGGCAGCTCGATGAGTGCCACCGAGTGAAGGCCGAGCGCCGGCTTCCTCTCAATCGCCGTCACCGCCAGGTCGAGTTCCTCTTTTTGCAGGGCCTGCTCGAAGTCCTGCGGGTAACCCTCGCGCAGCGAGATTTTGAGGTTGGGAAAGCGCTTCCGCACGTTCTGGAACACGTCGGGCAAATGGTCGCGCAGGACGATGGTCGAAGCGCCGATACGGATCTGGCGGGCCTTGCCGCCCTGCAGGTCGCTGGCGATGGCATCCAGGTTGGCGAAGAAGGGCTGGACGAAGTCATAGAGCTTCTCGCCGGCCGGCGTCAGCGCGAAAGGCCGGCGCTGGAAGAGCGTCACGCCCAGGTATTCTTCCAATTGCGCCACCTGCCCGCTCACCGCCGGCTGCTGAATGCCGTAAGGGATGTTCCGCACCGCCTCGGTAATCCCGCCGTGGCGGGCGACGTAATAAAACAACTCCAGATGGTGAATATTCATGCGCGACGCCGAAAACCTTTGGTTTCCCGACCACCGGCAGGTTGGGCCAAAACCCCGGGAGGCGCAACCTCTAAACCGTAAGGTGGTCCAACTCTACTTGCTCTGGGCTCACTTTTCCGTTTGCGCTCCACTGGCGGCACACGCAGGATGCCCGCCAATGCAGACGATTGAGTGCTCTGTGTTTCACTCGCGAACATCCGACCTTCACCCAGTCGTGGCAGCAGGGAGCGATAAGCCGCAACCGAATAACGAAAGGCGAACCGACTATGAAATCGATCAAGAATATTGGGCTGGAGAATGTGCAAGCTGTCTATGGCGGGGCGGAAGGAGACCTCTGGGAACTGGTGATGGGGGAGCAGATCCACATCGGCGGCTTCCAATCCTCGATGGATTTGGCCAAACGCGCGGGTATTGGGGCCGGCATGCGCGGGATTGACCTGTGCTGCTGCAGCGGCGCCGGTATGCGCTTCCTGGTGAAATTCTGTAACGTCGCAGGCATGCGGGGAGTGGATGCCACTCCCAAGGTGGTGACGCGCGGACAGCAGCGGTGCCAAGCCGCCGGGCTGGACAAGCAGATCAACTTCACGCTCAGCAATGTCTGCGCCAGCGGGCTGCCTTCGGCCAGCGCGGACTTTGTCTGGGGCGAGGACGCGTGGTGTTACGTGGAGGACAAGGCGAAACTAATCGCTGAGGCGGCCCGGCTGGTGAAGCCGGGCGGGGTCATCGCGTTCACTGATTGGATCGAGGGGCCGGCCGAGCTGTCTTCCCAGGACGCAGAGCGTTTGCTGACCTTCATGAAGTTTCCGAGCATCCAGGATTTGCAGGGATACAAAGACCTGCTGACGGCAAACGGCTGCCAAGTGCAGGTGGCCGAGGATACCGGCCGATTCGCTCCCTGCGTGGACCTCTACCTGGACATGCTGAACAAGCAACTCACCTACGACGCGCTGCGGATCATCGGGTTCGACATGGCGCTGATGCAAGCGATGGGGAGCGAAATGGTGTTTATGCAGCAACTTGCTCATGCGGGCAAGCTTGCGCAGGGCATCTTCATCGCCCGGAAGAAGCAATAACCGGGGAGCATCCGAGCGCGAACCAAGAGCACTCTCGCAGGCGAGTACCGCGCAGCGCTGGCTGTCATTCCTCTGAGCAGCCAGCGCTGCTTCAAGTACAACAAAAGGGCCGGAAGGTTGTTCCGGCCTTTCTGCCACACACTACATTGAGAACTTCTCTAAATCTTCACTTGATGCGGCGCCGCAGATTTGCGCCTGTCAGCCACACACGGTCTGACTACTGCGTTTTTGCATCACTGACGCCTTTAAGATAACAGAAGCGCTGTCCTCCGCATGTCACCAGTTGTGGGGACAGGAAGCCACCCGCCAGGGACTCGCGCTCCGGGAATCGGCAGGGCGTTCTATTGGCCTATGCTTCAGCCCGAGCCGAGGTCACGACGCCATGCTGCCCCGACCTTGGATTCGCAGGGAGGACAAGGGGGGCTTGCATGGCTGTGCTTCCAGCGGTAGCCTGTAGCCATGATTCAGGCCGCTGAAATTGAGCAGATGAGTCTTGAGGAACGCCTTCAGGCGCTGGAGTTGTTGTGGGCTTCGCTGGCGCGCACACCGGATGCGGTGCCGTCTCCGGATTGGCATGGTGAAGTCCTGGCGACACGCCTTGCCAAGATTGAGCGTGGCGAGGGCAAATTCTTCACCATCCCTCAACTGAAGGAACGCCTGCAGTAGCCAACGCCATGAGGCGGGTGGTCGTTTTGGCGGAAGCTGCCGAGGACCTGGAGGAGGCACGGGAGTTTTACGATGCGCGGGAAGCCGGGGTTGGTGACTACTGTGTCACTGCGCTGTTGGCTGACATCGAAAGCTTGGCGCTGCATCATGGAATTCATCGTCGGCACTATGGCTGTTTCCGGATGCTGGCCAGTCGGTTCCCCTTTGGCATTTACTACTTGGAAGCGGAGCACGAGACCAGAGTCGTGGCCGTGCTCGACCTGCGACGGAACCCGAGTTGGATTCGGCAAAAGGTGACGCGGAGACAGGATTGAGCGTAGCGCCGGCACAACAAAAGGGCCGGAAGGTTGTTACGGCTTTTCTGCCATTCTCTACACTGAGAACAACACGAGATATTTAACTGATGCGGCGCTGCAGGTTTACGCTTGTCAGCCACAGGCGGTCCAAATACCGCGCTTTTGCATCACTGACGCTAGCAACATCCCAGCAACCCTATCCCCTGCATGACACCAGCGATGACTCAGCCGGCCATTTATTATTTCGACAACAACGCCACCACGCGGGTTGCGCCCGAAGTGGTGGACGCGATGATTCCCTTCCTGCGGGAGCAGTGGGGCAATCCTTCCAGCACGTATGCTTTCGGGCGCCAGGTCGGCGAGCACGTGGACCAGGCCCGGGCCAGGGTGGCGGCGCTGATCAACGCGGAGCCGCGGGAGGTCATCTTCACCAGTTGCGGCACCGAGAGTAATAACTCGGCGATCCACAGCGCCCTGGCCACCCAGCCGGACAAGCGGCATGTGCTGACCACCGCCGTCGAACATTCGGCAAATACCAACTTCTGCGCCCTGCTCCAGAAGCGGGGCTACACGGTCACCTTCCTGCCCGTGACGCCGGATGGGGCGCTGGACTTGCAGCAGCTCGAAGCGGCCATCCGCCCGGACACCGCCATCGTTTCGGTGATGTGGGCGAATAACGAGACCGGCATCCTGTTCCCCGTCCGGGAAATCGCCGCGATCTGCCGGCGCAAAGGGACGTTGTTCCACACCGACGCCGTGCAGACGCCGGGCAAGTTGAAGATCGACGTGCGGGAGCTGGACGTTGACTTCCTTTCGTTGTCCGCGCACAAGCTGCACGCGCCCAAAGGCATCGGGCTGCTCTACGTGAAGCGCCGCGTCAAATACCAGCCTTACATCGTCGGCGGCGGGCAGGAACGTGGCCGGCGTGGCGGCACCGAAAACGTCGCCAGCATCGTCGGGTTTGGCCGGGCCGCGGAACTGGCGATGGCCAGCCTGCCCGACGAGCACACGCGCGCTCGCGCGCTGCGCGACAGGCTGGAGGACGGCATTCTGGCCGCCATGCCGGGCACCTCGCGCAACGGCGCCAAAGAGCCGCGCCTGCCCAACACCAGCAACCTCGCCTTTGAGGGCGTCGAGGCGGAAGGCATCCTGATGTTGTTGGACCAGGCGGGCATTTGTGCTTCGAGCGGTTCGGCCTGCACGACCGGCTCGCTGGACCCCTCGCACGTGCTAACGGCCATGGGCTGCAGCGTCGCGCGGGCCCGCAGCAGCATCCGGTTCAGCCTGGGCATCTACAACACCGAGGCGGAAGTGGATTACGTGCTGAAACACCTGCCGGGCATAATCGCCAAGTTGCGCGCCAACTCGCCGATGGGGTGAGACGGAGCTGACGGGCGGGCGGCCTTTACAAGGGCGAGCGCGCTCTAGGCCAAGGGTGGTCTGAGGGTGGCGTGGCTCGCCTCAAGCCCGAAATCCGAAGGCCGAGAACCGAAGGAAACCCGAAGCCCGAAGGCCGAATGGGCAGCCGCCTTGTCAGGAAACGCGAGCATTGGGATACTCCGTCTTCGGATCTCGGATTTCGGGACTTCTTTCGGGTTTCGGGTTTCGACCTTCGGATTTCAAGACCGCAGCTCTTGATCTCGTTCCAGCCGCCCTACCCTCTGAGCCACCCTGTCAGTGGCGGAATTTGCTTTCCCCCACAGCGTCCAACGTGTTCCAATCGCTCTTGCAAACGATGCAAAAACGTCTCGTCACCCTGGTCAGGTCGCTGTTTCTCCTTTCACTCCTGGCATCGCTCATCGGCTGCGTCACCTCGCGCACAGTTGAGAAGAATGCCCGGGCCGAGCGTGCGCGGGCGGTGGTCGGAGCGCGGGCCACCTATTGCGCCGCGCCGCGCAAGGCGGATCACCGGGTGGATGTGGACCGCCTGATCGCCCAACTGGTCGAGCTCCACGCGAACACTTACAGCTTCTGCATCCACGGCTATGCCACCGATTGGGATGATTTGGAGCTGATCCTGGCGCGCGCGCGGGAAAAGGGCATCCGCGTCTGGGCTTCCCTGGTTCCGCCGTCAGAGTCCCCGCCGCACACCAAAGCCTTCGCCGAACCGTTCCGGCTCGATTACGAGCGCTGGGCGGTAGAATTCGCGAAGCTCAGCCTGCAGGAGACCAACCTGGTGGCGTGGAGCATAGATGACTTCACGCACAACCAGGCCAAGACTTACACGCCCGCTTACGTCAAGAGCATGTTGGATGGGGCTCACAAGGTGAATCCGAGGCTGGCGTTCGTGCCGTGCTGCTATTTCCCGACGATCAAGGCTGCGTTCGTCACCAATTACTGTTCGCTCATAGACGGCATCCTG
>PLZQ01000031.1 GCA_003152225.1 Limisphaerales bacterium
AATCCGAGGGCGAAGAGGCCGAGGGCGAGAAGGTAGTAGAGTGATGCGTGATGCGTGATGCGTGATGCGGGGGGCGGACTTTGGACTTTAGACTTTAGACTTTGGACTTCGGCATAGCGGGCGTACGCAATAAGCGCGAGAAGACCGAAGCAGCCGCTGAGCACATCCTTTCGTTCCGCCACCCAGGCGACCGATTCGACACGCAGCGGGTGCACCGCGAACAGCGCCGCCACCGACAGACTCCGCCACGTCGCGCCCGTCATCTGTTGCAGCAACGCGAAGATCAGCATCGCGTTGAGGGCGTGCAACAGCACGTTGGTCAGATGATGTCCCCGAGGCGCCAAACCGAACAGTTGACAGTCCAACATGTGGGACAGCCACGTGACGGGATGCCAGTTGGCAGCATAGCCACTCCGAAAGGCCCAGCGGGCGTTCTCCAAGGTCAAGCCGCCGGTCACGTGAGCGTTATCCAGCACGTACACATTGTCGTCGTAGTTGACGAAGTCATAGCTCGTGGCCGGCCAGTACAGGGCAATCGTCACCAGCGCCAGCAAGGCTGCCATTAGCCACACGGAAGAAGGCGCCCGAACTGCAACCGCGGGAGCAGCCCTCGTCGGCGCGGGTGTGGATTTGGCTGCTGGGATGCGCATAAGCTCTCCAAAAATACTGCTCAGCCGCAGGAGGTCGAGGATTTTACGGAGGTACTCAAAAAAGGCATCCTTTCGGATGCCCTTTTGAATTATTAGCTCAGTTCAGCTAAGTCCTCCAAGCATTGCGGCTTGGGGAATCGCTGCTGGTTCTATGAGCTGGGTGTGTCGGGGCAGCCAGGGAATTGCAGGCGATTGGCACCAGTGACGCCGTTGCTGTGACCCGTATTGTCGCCCGTGTTGGAAGCAGCGTTCCGCAGACCGCTAATGCTCCAACCTTGCACGCTACCATCGCCGAGGCCGATGTTACCCTGTTTTTGATGCTGCGAACTATCCGTCCAGGCAGCCTGCACGTTGTTTGTGCCAAGCGCAACCAACGTGTTTCTGTACGGATTCGGCGCTGCGTTGTTTACGTTCACAGTGCCTTTGCCGATGCTATGGTCACCATCCAGGAACATCTGCGGATACGTTTCTTGCGCATCCCAACCAATGAAGTAGCTGATGTTGGTATTGCTGGCAAACGGGATTTGGGCGGCTTGGCCTGCAATGACGGCAGAGGCGAATGTGCTCGCGGAGTACTTGGCCGACCCGTCCATTTCAGCCGGGCAGAAGAGGATCTTCGGAGTGGATAGCTCGTTCGACCTGCAGCGGAAAACATGATAGGTGTACTTTGCGTCGGCTGCAGTGCCCATGGCTCCCGAAGCGCCACCGGCATCGTTGGCCACTGCCGTGGTTCCGCCGCCGGCGACATTCATTGGATTATTGCCGTCATTATCAATGGCCCAAGTCCGGAAGGCCAGGCCGACCTGCTTGAGGTTGTTGGTGCAACTAATGCGTTGCGCTTTGGCTTTGGCGCGGGCCAAGGCAGGCAGCAACAGAGCCGCCAAGATGGCGATGATTGCGATGACGACTAACAACTCGATTAGAGTGAAAGCCCCGATCTTTTTGCGTAGGTTTTTCCTAAACTTTGCTGGTTTCTATGCGAGGCCTATGCGCCCGGTTTCGACGACATGCGCCGCCGCAAGCCGGTGGTGGAGAAACTGCATACAACCGCAGGCTTTCGGCCGCTCACCAGCTTGCAGACCATCATTGAACTGGCCGCGGCAGCGCTGACTTGAACCTAAATACCGCAATTGGAGGTGAACAACAAAGGCGCGAAGACGCGAAGAGGAAGCCGGGCAACGGCAAGTTCGAGGGGTGGTTTGGGTTCACCTGCCAGGTGAAGGCTCCCAGCTTTGGTGAAATGCCATGAGTTCCTTCGTTTCCAACCTTTGCGTCTTCGTGACTTTGTTGTTCAACTGCGGAATCCAGTTTGAAGCGAGCCGCGGCCGCTATCGGGGTGGCCCGGTCCGTCAAGGCCACTGCCCGGTGGGCAACAGAAGCAGGCGTATCTTGTTACTACCACCACGCGATGCAGGATTACTACCACCGCATAGGAGCGCAGCCTTTAGGCCTTGTCATTACCCACATCTTTTCCGCACTCACATCAGTACATCTACTTGGTACTCGAAAACCCCCGGAAAACCAAGGGAACTGGGCCTTCCTCCCTCGACGGATGGTGTCCACGCCCTGTCGGCGAAGAGCTGCGCGACGGCAAGGCGGTCACGTGCTGCGGACCATCGATTCGTAAAGCGCTCAGGCATAATGACTTACATAATCAGTTTAACTCAACAAACTCTGCAAAAGATGTGGGTAATGACAAGGCCTTTAGGCTGCGCTCCTATGCGGTGGTGGCAGTGTCAAGATGCGCCCAACAGAAGCAGACCGTGGTCCCAGCTTCCAACTTCGCCGCCCACCAATCACCGGCCTGCGGGAGCGTTCTTGATTCCGAGTGCGCGGGCGAGGTTGTTCTGGGCCTCGGTGTAACCCGGTTTCAGGCGGATCGCTTCCTGGTAATGGGTGATGGCCTCGTCTATTTGGCCTTTCTTGGCCAACTCGTTGCCGAGACTGTAATGGGCTTCAGCGTAATCCGGTTTCAGGCGAACGGCCTCCTGGAGCTGGCGGATCGCCTCGTCCGTTTGGCCTAGCCTGACGAGGGCAAAGCCGAGATTGTAGTGGGCTCCGGCATAATCCGGTTTCAGGTGGATCGCTTCCTGGTATTGGCGGATCGCCTGGTCCATTTGGCCTTTCCTGGCGAGGGCAAAGCCGAGATTGTTGTGGGCCGCGGCGTAATCCGGTTTCAGGCGGACGGCTTCCTGGTATTCGCGCATCGCCTCGTCGATTTGGCCCGCCCTGGCGAGGAGGTTGCCGAGGTTGTAGTGGGGCTCGGCGTAATCCGGTTTCAGGCGGAGGGCTTCCTGGTATTGGCGGATCGCCTCGTCGGTTTGGCCCTTCCTGGCGAGAGCCATGCCGAGGTTGTTGAGGGCTACCTGGTTCTTCTCCGTGACTGCGA
>PLZQ01000371.1:0-2250 GCA_003152225.1 Limisphaerales bacterium
CGCCGCCAACTCTGGAGTTGTTCGTTAACGGCCAGCCGATGACCCTGGCGCGCTGGCCCAACCAGGGTTTCGTCGGCATCCGCAAGCTGGTGCAGCCCGGATCGAAGGCGGACGGCAAGCCTTCGGTCTTCGAGTACATCGATGACCGCGCTGCTCGCTGGACGAAGGCCGAAGACGCCTGGCTGTTGGGTTACTTCCGCTTCCTCTGGGCTGACGCCACGGTCAAGATTACGAAGGTTGATCCGGCAGCGCACACCATCACGGCGGCCGAGGCCTACCAGTACGGGCCGGCTGGTATGGACAACGGCCAGGGCATCCAGTACTACGCCTTCAACCTGCTCGAAGAGATCGACCAGCCCGGCGAGTGGTACCTGGACCGCACGGCTGGCGTCCTCTATCTCTATCCGCCCACCGATCTGGCGAATGCGACTGTGGAAATCAGCCTGCTCTCGACGCCGATGGTGACGATGGACCGGGTCACTGACGTCCGCCTGGAAGGCCTGACCTTCGACCTGGCGCGCTACAAAGGGTTGGTGCTTACGGGCTGCAGCCGCTGCCTGGTCGCCGGCTGCACTGTCAGCCGCATGGCGGGCAATGGCATCACCATTCAAGATGGCGAGGCCGATGGCCTGCTGGGCTGCGACATCCACACCATCGGCCGGCGAGCCACCGAGGTCATCGGCGGCGACCGTGCCACCCTCAAGCCCGGCCGGCACTTCGTCGAGAACTGCCGGATCAATAACTTCGGCCGCATCGACCGAACCTACACGCCGGCGATCCAGCTCGAAGGCGTGGGCAACCGTGTAGCGCACAACCTGATGTATGACGGTCCGAGCAGCGCCATGCGGATCGAGGGCAACGACCACGTGATCGAGTTCAACGCGGTCCACAACGTCGTGCGAGAATCCGATGACCAGGGCGCGATGGAGCTGTTCGGGAACCCCACCTACCGCGGCNNCGCCGTCTGCGGCCAGGCTGCGATCCGGTTCGACGACGCCATCAGCGGCATGCTGGTCTACGGCAACGTTTTCGTCCGCAGCGCCAACGGTGGGTTCGGCGCGGTGCAGATCAACAGCGGCCGCGATAACGTCATGGACAACAACCTGTTCGTTGACTGCAAGCAGGGCATCAGCGGCGGTTACTACCCCGGCAACGGCGTCTGGAGCCAGGCTGCGGCCAAGCCGCCGCCGGTAGGGTTCTACATCAATGAACTGTATCTCAAGCGCTATCCGGAGATGGCCACCATGCTTCTCCAGCCCGGCATCAACCATATCTGGCGCAATGTCTTCTACCGCTGCGGCCCAGTGGCGACAGGGAGCCACGCCACTCTGGATCTGGTCGAGAACGGCGTCTTCGGAGAGCAGCAAGACCCCGGCTTCGTCGATGCCGCGAAGGGCGACTACCGTCTTAAGCCTGGCGCCGCTCTGTTCGCGACGGTCGGTTTCCGGCCAATCCCGGTCGACGAGATCGGCCTCTACCAGGACATCTACCGTGCCAGTTGGCCGGGGGTGACGACGCCGGAGGCGGTGCCGGACACACCTTAAACCTGCACCTCGCAGCGTGCGCCGCCGCTTCCACCCTCGCTCCTGGCCCTATCGCCCAATGGCTCCAATCATTTCATACCTGACAACCTCAAGGACGTGCGTGCGAAAGACTGTATTTCCAACACAGCCCGGCTGATTTGTCTCGCATACGGCATGACCGCAGACGTTATGGTTTTGGAAACCTGCCTCGCGTGCCGCCAGGCACTCCAACGACCGACCAACAGCAATTGCAGTTTGCCAGCTCCGCGTGGTCTGGCAAAGTCCCCTGAGACCGTTCCGCAAACAGTTGCCGTTATGCCAAAATTACTGGTGCTTTTCGCGGCGGCCGCCCTGATGGTCGCCCGTGGTCTTGCGGCCGCGCCCGACGGCAACCCCGCCGTTCCCGAAGCTCAAAGAATGAACAACCTTGCGGCGTTGCTGCTGGATGCGGTCCCAGCCCCAACCACGGAATCTTTTCCGTTTGTTCGTGCGAGCGATGGCTGGATTTTCCTCTCCTTTACCACGCACGGCGAAGGCAAAATCCGTCTTGCCTTGGACAAAGCTTCACCGGGAGAAGCCCCGATCAACCCCGCCCCAGGAAGTGGTCCAACTCACGAAGCAATGCGTTATCTCACCAAAGGCCGCCACACCCTCCACATCGAACGCTCTGGAGCAATCACCCTCGAACACCTGACCCTCAAAGCCATCCCCGAACTCATGCACTGCG
>PLZQ01000371.1:2256-10364 GCA_003152225.1 Limisphaerales bacterium
CGGCGAACACGCAGCCTTCTGGACTAGCTTCTTCGACAACGCGCCCTTCCTCGATGGGATCATTATCGACGAGTTTATTGTCAACCGGCCCGTTTCGGAGTGGGTCCAAACAATGACCCCCGACCGCCTCGCCCGTATGAATCAGGAACGCGCAGCTTACAACCTGTACTCCGAAGCCTTCAAAAAGATCCGCGCCGACGACCGGTTCGCCGACAAATCCATCTACGCCTATGTCGGCGGCAGCGGAAAAAAGCTCAATCAGGAAATCATTGGCACCAACGTCATCCGAACCCTTCTCAACTGCGGCTATTTCGTCGCCCCCGAACGTTACCTCCACGAAATGTCCACCGAAAAAGGTTCCCGGGAGGCCCTCCAGGCTTTCCTCGACGGCCTCGCCGACTGGGAAGCCAAAGAGCCCGGCGTCAAAAAACAGATGGTGATCACCTTCGGCCTCTTCTCCATGCCTTCCGGTGGCATAAACAAGCAGCCCAACGTCGATTACCACGTCTGGATGGACCAACAAATGAACCTCGTCGCCAACGACCCAAGCCTCGCGAACATCGCGGGGCTCAATTGGTGGACCTCCCTGTTGGCCGACGAAGAAACCGTCCGTTTCGTCGGCAAACTCTACCGCCACTACGCCCTCGAAGGACAAACCAACCTATTCACCAGCGATCCTTTATTCCTGACGCATATCCAGAACGCCGACTTCGAACACGGCACCAACGGTTGGACCCTCCATCCGGCTGAAGACGGTACCATTGCCGCCAAGAGCTTTCCGCGGTACGGCAGGATCGAAGGCAGATTCATGGGGCTCGGCCGCCCCGCCGACCCTGAGCACATCGGCGACACCTTTCTCTGGATGAAACAGAGCGAGAAAGGGCCAAACACCTTCTCCCAAGCCATCATGAACCTGCAACCGGGCAGGCTTTACTCCCTTAAAATGTTCGTCTGCGATTACAACGACCTCATCACGCCAAAGCCGAAAAAGATCGAAGAATCCAAATNNNTCGAAATCCAACCCTACCACGAGTAACCCCTACCTTCCGCGACCTCTCCAGCGGCGCATCCCCAACTTGCCTTTTCATGAGGTAATTCCGACCTGCCCGACCTCGTCTAGCGGCTGGGCAACCCCGGACGCTGTAATGCCAAATAAATGTCCCGAAGCGTAAGTATTGACTTTCTGGCCAAGCCCCATCCTGCTATGCTGCTACAAGCAGCGAGGAAGCTATGACATTGAACCCAAAGAAATCACAAATCGAATTTGCCAAAATCATGACCGCTGCCTGCGTGCGGCGCGGCTATCTTGAGAAGCTCCATGCCGGCACAACGCCAGTCACCCGTAGCGGCGATTATTCCGACGTCAAGGTAATCGACGCCGAAGGCAGGGAAATTCCCTGGAATCACGTATCCCGTATCAGCCAGGACAAGATGAAGACTCTCATGACGGGGGTGGTGAACCGAATCTACACCTTCCTTACCCGCACCCTGTTTTCTGCAAGCGAAGACAAAGCATTCATGCACGCCTTGGACAGAGCCGCCGCGCCTTGGGTAAAATCGTGGGATGAACCCAAATACCTAGCCGACTTTCTGATGCCGCATTCAGAAAAAGAGGAATAAAGGCAGCAGGACGCATTCAAAGTCCCGTTGCGACTCAGGCTTCGCGCAAGTCGGCCCGCCTTCGCGAGCGTGTCAGCGCAAGAGTAATCGTCTATGCTTCGGCCATTATTACTAAAGACCAAATCCTGGCGGCTGGCTCTGCCGCTTTAACGAAAGCATTCCATGATTGGCTTGATCAGAACCGCGAGCCACTCCTGCAGATTATTGCCCACGCACTGTCCACCTCCGGCCCGGCAAAGCCCACGGATGAGATCCCTCCCCCTGCCGACCCGAGGCGCCCATACTTGACCACCACCGAGGTTGCCAGGCGCTGGAATTGTTGTGTTCACACCGTTCGCCGGAAGGTTCGAGCCGGGGAACTGCCCAGACTGAGGATGAGCCAGCGACACATTCTGATCCCGATCGAAGCGGTGCTGCGGTTCGAAAAAGATGCCAACCTAGCCACTGGCGCCGGCAGCCCACATGGGGCCTGACCGGAAGGTTCTTCGCTTCCTTCCTGCAGGATGTTCATAATGCGCTGTCTATCAGCCTTAGGAAGTCTGCTGGACAAGCGCAGCGATTTCCCAGCGCAGCGCGATGAGCGTTTGACCTCGATGCTTCCAGCCGGAAGCCAACACAATTCGCCGCCTGAGGGCCTTTGCACGATCGGGGGCGGTATCGATCACAAGACCTACATCCGCAAATACGGCCAGGATATGCCCGAAATTCGCAACTGGAAATGAGACCATAGCGCAGCCATGAGGTGCGCTTGCTGCGCCATAGTCTGGCTAGTGGACGTGGCCATTGTGTAAACTGCAGGCCCAAGCGCATTCTGACTTGTTATCTGGCCCTAGCGGTGCTCTTGGCGGGCGGCAGGCTGGTGACCGCCTCTGAAACCCAGGCTGCCTGGCCGCGGATCACGCTGGCGGAGGCGAAGCAAGTGCAACTGGTAGGTCCATTGGCCGAGACCTTCGAGCGAGGGGTGGCGCGGCTGGCAAGAGAGCCTTACACGCTGGATTGGCTGCTGGCGGACGTGTCCTTCAAGGTTGGCCGCATTTTCACCAACTACAGGCGGTTGGGAAGATCTGCTCTGCAATGCAACCGCGTAGCCGGTGAAGATTGCACCCGATTGTTGGCGAGGCCGATTTACGCGGGCAGAACATCTGACTTCGGTTATGGCGAAACGATGGTTTGTTCTCCCCTTTTCACCTGAATGCGCTTGCTTTGGCCGTTATGAGCCAGGCGCAGTTTGAATGTCCCGTCGGACTTCACCCTGATCGTCATTTTCCTGGGGTCTTCCGCCGCCGGTGCCGCCGTCAGCGACACCACATGCCCATTGAAGCGGAATCGCTCACAACCCTGCCGGGCCGTGGACCGCAGGTCCCACACCAGCTCATTCCCCGGCGCGTTGGGTTTTAGCCCGATGCCGTATTCGAGCAGATACAGGATCGGCCCAATCCCGCTCCAGCCCACAAAATCCTGCTTGGCCGGCTTTCCCGGTTTGGCGGAGTCTGGGGCATAGTTCTCCCAGAGAGTGCCCGTTTCCAGGAAGACGCGCCCAATGTTCGTGAGATGGTTGAGCGCGATCTCCCGGGCTAGCCCGTCGTAGCCGTAGTTCTCCAATCCGCGGATCACCAGCGTGGTGGTCGGCGCCCAGACCGCCCCGCGCCAGTAGCCGCCCGCAGGGTCGAAGTCCTTTTCGTCAGCAGCAAGCGTTGGCGGGCAGTGCAGCCGGGCGAAGGTCTTAGGATTCTGCAGTTCGGCCACCAGCGCACGCGCTTGCGAACGGGTGGCAACCCTCGCCAGCAAGGCCCAATAAGCCGCGATCGTTTTGACCGACGCGTGGCCGTCATTCTGCGTCAGGTCGAAGTAAAATCGCCGCTGGTCATCCCACATCCGCTGATTGATCAGTTTTTTCACACGCTCCGCCTCGCGCTCAAGAGCCCTCGCTTCGCCAGCCTTGCCCAGTACCTGGGCAATCTCGGCCAGGTTGCGCGCAAGGAGCACCATTTGGCAGGAAATGTCCACGCCACAACCGCCGTTCTTCAGGAACGGGTTACGCGGGGAGTTATCCATGCTGGCCCAGTCGGTCATGAAGAGCCCGTTGCCTTGCTGCAGATACTTCTCCAACGCGCGGTAGTAATGTAGCAGCGGCTCATAGACTAGCTGCAGCCGCCCTACGTCCCCGGTCATGCGGTAACTTTCTAATTCGGCCCAAGCGAAGATCGGATGGTTCAAGGCATCCAACGTCAGCAGCGGCGGAGGTTGCGGCGTTGCCCGCCCCTTGTAACTGACCGGGGCATTCGGTGCGCCATTCCATCCCCAGCGGCTAAACAGCTCCTTACCCTCGCGGTTGACCCACTCGGCATAGTCTATTCCGGTCGCTCGTCCAATCTCGCGGCAAATTTCACCGTCAGCGTGCTGTTTGGCGTAAAAGTTGTCCAGCGAACCGATGCCCGGCACCAGCGGATGGGCCACGTTGCAAAACATGGTCATGAAACAGGTGTCCCAAAGGAAGATGTTCTGATTGAAAGCGGCGTCGATGAACTGCGAAACGAATCCCGAACCCGAATCGGGCTCGTGGAAATTATTGAAAGCGAGCTCCCAGGCCTTCCAATACATCCGCACCCAATCCGGATTCTCATCGTAGATCGGCGATGGCAACTGATCACGCAGATCAGAAAACTTCGGCAGAGGATGGGGCGAGTACTCCTTCCTGACAAAATATTGCCCCGGCGCGGCATCGGTCATCGCTGGAGCGTTGGATTGAGCCCAAGCATCTGAGGCGAGCCAGAAAGTCAAGAACTCGGCGACCGGCAGGATCAATCGGTTTGCTGGCACACTCAAGCGTGTGCCAGCCTCCAAAGCCATTTCCTTCAGCGACCTAAATGGATTACTCATTTCAACTCCATGACCCAAAACACAGGATCTGGGTACTCCGTCATTTCTCATTCTTCTAAATCTCAGCCGCTAGCCTGTATCCTGCCAAAGCCTCCTGCTTTTCCGCCACAACTTTTGTGGTGTCTCTGTTCGAATCTCTGTCGTGCACTGAGATTCTTCGCCATGTGGCTCCTTCGCTCCACGCATGGAAACCCAGCCGTAATAATCCCAATGATGGGAAGCCTCAGGCGCTTCAGTTCATCTACAGATAAAAGGAGAATTCTTGAGTTGGCAGCGGGGCGGCTGTGGAATAGAACACGCGAAAACACTGAAAAAATGAGCGCGCCAATAAACAAATCTCCCTCTCCCGCCGGGGCTCAGATAAGAAGCCTGCGATCATCCAAGGTGAGTGGCCATTTACGATACGCCTTCCTGGCTCTGCTGCTCACTTTTTGTCAGTCGTACGCCGTCACGGACGACTCCTATGGAGGCTGGCTGGAGTTGAAAGGCACAAAGACCGGTTTTTTCCACACCGAGCAGATTCAAAGCCGATGGTGGCTGGTTTCGCCGGAAGGGAACGCGTTTTTCTCGAAGGGCGTTGACCACGTCGATCTCACGCCGGAGTCCGATTCCTCAAAAACCCCGGACGACCCGGCGGCGTGGGCGAAAAGCACTGCCGAACAATTGCGCGGCTGGAGTTTCAATACCCTGGGCGCATGGTCATCTCCCCGGATCTATACCGCCGGCCTGGCGTATGCCCCGATGGTCGATGTGGCGGCATCCGCCGGACGCGATGTCTGGCTTAAGGGAGGAGTCGTTGACTACTTCAGTCCCGAGTTCCAACGGGCGGCCGACCGCGCCGCGCAGAGAGTGTGTGCCTCGCGCGCCAAAGATCCATGGGTACTCGGCTACTTCACCGACAACGAACTGCGCTGGGGCCCCGATTGGCGAGGAACCAACAGCCTGCTGGAAGAATACCTGAAGATGCCCGCGACGGCGGCCGGTTACCAAAAGGCAACCGCCTTCCTCCANNGCCCGCGTGGCCAGTGAGGCCATCCGCCGCGCCGACCCCAACCACCTAGTGCTTGGCTGCCGTTTTGCGCTATATCCGGGGGACACGGTCATACGGGCCGTGGGCCGGTATTTCGATGTGATTTCATACCACAGTTACAATTCCATGCCGCCCGCAGAGCGCCTGAGATGGATCACCGAGCTTACCGGCAAGCCCACTCTGCTCTCGGAGTTCAGTTTCAAAGTCACGGACAGCGGTTTGCCCAACACCAAAGGCGCCGCCAAGCCGGTATCCACCCAGGAAGACCGGGCCAAGGGATTCG
This sequence comes from Limisphaerales bacterium, assembly GCA_003152225.1. Classification (GTDB taxonomy): domain Bacteria; phylum Verrucomicrobiota; class Verrucomicrobiia; order Limisphaerales; family UBA8199; genus PALSA-1440. Next base: position 8,070 of record PLZQ01000371.1, read on the forward strand.
CCGGCTACGTGGAAGCTCTGGCCGCATTGCCAGGGTGTGTCGGCTACCACTGGTTCCAGTACCGCGACCAGCCCAAGGAAGGCCGCCGCCTGGACGGTGAGAATAGCAACTACGGCGTGGTGAAAATAGACGGATCTCCCTGGGAAACCCTCACCGCTCGCATGAAAGAGGTCAACGCCGGTATCGAAGCCCGGCACGCTACCTCGGCGGTGACATCGTCGTCCCTGGAGGCGCCTGCTTTCCAACAAAATGCCCGGCTCGGTCGCGGAGTCAACATCCTCGGCTGGGATGCGCTTTGGCAGAACCGCGAACGCGGCCAGTTCAAAGAGCATCATTTTAAGCTGATTCGGGAGGCTGGCTTCCAGCATGTGCGCATCAACCTCCATCCCTTGCGGGATGGCAAACCGGACGCCGCCGGCAGGCTGCGGGATGAGTTCTTCAAGACATTGGATTGGGCGGTGGATCAAGCCCTAGCCAACCAGTTGCTGGTGATTCTCGATTTTCACGATGACCTGGCGATTTCCCCCGATCCCGAAGACAAGCGGAGGGAGTTTCTGGATGCCTGGGCCGCCATTGCTGAACACAGCAAGTCCCGGCCGGACACGGTGCTCTTCGAGATTCTAAATGAGCCCGCTCCCAAGTTCACATATGAGTCGTGGCAGGAATACTGGCAGGCCGCGCTCGCCCTCATCCGTAAGTCAAATCCTGATCGGACCGTGATCATCGGCCCCGCCATGTGGAACGGCGTCGGCGAACTGGATCATCTCAAGCTGCCGGCCGGCGATACCCATATCATCGCCACAGTGCATTACTACAATCCCTTCCCGTTCACCCATCAGGGAACACCCTGGACCGGCCAGAAGGACAAGGTAGGCGTGACCTGGTCGGGGACGGAATCCGAATTACAGGCCGTCGAGGAGGACCTCGCGAAAGTGAGCGATTGGTCAAAGCGGAACAACCGGCCCATTTACATTGGCGAATTCGGGAGCTACGAAAAAGCCGACCTGCGTTCGCGGGTTCGCTGGACCGCATACGTCGCACGGCAGTTCGAAAGGCAAGGCTGGAGTTGGGGTTACTGGCAGTTCGCCGACAATTTCGCCGTATTTGAGATGCCAACGCAGAAGTGGGTTGAACCGATTCGCGACGCGTTGATTCCCCACTGATCAGTATTGGCCATTTCGGCGAGGGTGTGGGTGGTGTGCATTGGTGGAAGTTGGAGTTCCTACTGATAGCGGGCTTTGGAGGGGATGATGTGGCGGATGCCGCCGCACGGGTCGGGGCTATCGCCTGCGTGGACCACCAGTAGTGCCTGTTTGCCTTTGATGTGAACCTGAAGGCGATGCGGACGTTTGTGTTGTCCCGGCTGTCAAAGCCGGTGCTGACGGGGAGGCGGTTTACGGTGCCGAAGAAGTTCGATTTGAATGAGTATCTTCGTGGGAGTCTCGGATTGTTCAAGGGGCAGGACGATTTCGAGGTGGTCGTAGAGCTGGATGCCTGGGCCGCGGACGACGTGCATGCCCGGCGGCTGCATTCGAGCCAAGAGTTGACCGAGACGCCGGGCGGCATGCTGAGGGTGCGGCTGTGGCTGGATAGCCTGGAGGAGGCGGAGAGATGGGTATTAAGCCTGGGGACGCATGCGACGGTGATCCGGCCGGAGAAGCTGAGGGAACGGCTGGGAAAGGTTACGGAGCAGCTTTGGCAGCGGTATGGTGGGCCGATGGTGATGCATGGTGGGTGAGCCGTGGTGCGTGGTCGGGGTTGCTAGGTTGCAGTGGGCCGTTGGCGCCAGCGGTCTATGTGTTCATAGAGCCGTTGGAAGGCAAAATCACAAAGCTGCTGTGCCTCATAGAGTGTGCCGCGTGAATCTCGCCATTGAACGATCCCCGGGTGTGAGAGGTCGGGACTGAATGAGTGGCTCTCAAGATTGTCGGGTTTGGCCTCTACTGGGAACCGGTGGCGGTTGAGGCGAAAAATGTCGAGGTCGCACCGGGCCCCGCTAACCGAGTCGTGGGCGGGGCGGACTGCTTCCAATAGCAGTTCAAAGGCACCGCAGGCTTCGACTGCCAGTTGGATGAAACTGTTGGGGATAGCTTGGACTTCTCCTGATCTTCTGTGTGTTAGGCGGAGTTTGGGGGCTCCAGTAGCAAGTCGTGAGGCTTGCTGCTGCATCAGGTCAATGAGGGTGTCCTGAGCGGCTTTGACCAGAGCGGCTGCCCTCGGGTGAGTTGGCCAGCTCGCGCGAGGCTTGAGTTGATTCGAGTTTGTTGCTTAGAGCTTGTTTAAAAAGCAAGTCAT
>PLZQ01000256.1 GCA_003152225.1 Limisphaerales bacterium
CTATGTCAGGAGTTCTGGAGTCATAGCGGAAATAGATGCCGCTATCCCAGTCCTTGTCCTTCAGCGCCTTCCACTCGTACTCGAAAATGAAATTGCTATACTTCTTTTTGGTCTGAACCAGTCCATTGCCCGCCTTTATGAGGATCTCGCCGTTATCGACTACGGCCTCGCACTTGAGCACGTCCCAGGCGTCGAGGTTTTTGCCGTCGAACAGCGCGACGCGCTGGCCGGCCTTCGGCGCTTGGGCTCCATCCGCCGCGACCGCCTGGTGCGCGAGCGCGAGCCAGATTGCCATGGAACCCCAGACAAGAATGTTCTTCATAATAATGATCCGCCAATGCTGTCATGCCGGGTTCACTATCGCAAACACCTTATTGTCGCCGGGGTTCCAGGAGGCGCAACTCACAGTTTCTGTCGGGCGCGCAATAATGCAATAGGAGCGCGGACATTCTTGTCCGCATCGGCTGAGCTCGCAAGCTCCAGGCGGACAGGAATGTCCGCGCTCCGATAACGTGAGTTGCGCCCGGTTCCGGGGAATGCGCTTTTATCTTTGCCCGGGCGCTGCCCCTCGCCGTCAGGGACGCCGCGCCGAAAGGGATCATGTTTAAGAAACTATAATCGACACTGCCCCTGGTTTTGTATAAAACCCCTGAGTCGGCATGAGCGATATCACCCAAGTGCTGGATGCGATCACGCGTGGTGAAAAGCAAGCCTCCGAGGATCTGCTGCCCCTGGTTTACGAGGAACTGCGGCGACTGGCTCAGCTACGGATGGCCAACGAAGCCGCCGGGCACACCCTGCAACCGACCGCGCTGGTGCATGAGGCCTGGCTGAGACTGGTCGGGAGCGCCGGTCCGGCCAGCCAGGCTTGGCAGAGCCGGTCCCATTTCTTTGGAGCGGCGGCGAACGCCATGCGATGCATCCTCGTCGAAAATGCGCGTCGCAAGTCCCGTCTCAAACGGGGTGGCGGGCAGGTCCGGGTGGACTTGGAGGGCCAGGAGTTTGCCGAGCCCACTCCGGATGACAAAATCCTGTTGGTTGATGAGGCGCTGGCAAAACTCGAGCAAGTAGACCCGGAACAGGCGATGGTCGTAGTGCTCAAGTTTTTCGGTGGTCTGACCAACAAAGAAGTGGCGGAGAACATGGGGATTAGCGAGCGCACGGTCTATCGCCACTGGGTCTGTGCCAGAGCCCGTCTGTTTCGGTGGGTTCACAAGGCGGATTGAAGACGCTTTTTTGGCAGGAACTTTTGGTCAGAAAGCGCACTATATAACAGAGTGCCAGATACAACGGCCGACAAGAAAGCAGAAGACGAGGTATTCTTTACCGCGTTGCAGATCGCCGATCCGGGCGAGCGCAAGGCTTTTATCGACCAAGCCTGCGCCGGTAAACCGGACTTGCGCTCGCTGGTGGAGGAGATGCTCGCCTCGGAGGAGGAAGCCGCACGGTGGCTTATCTTGGAACCCTCTGCTTTAGTCAGCACGGTAGCCGAACTTCACGCCGATGCTTCTAAACCGGGCTCCGCCAGCCGCAAACTCGTTGATTCACAGGCAGGAGGACGGATTGATTGCTACAGAGTGCTGGAGCGAATCGGCGAGGGCGGATGCGGGGTCGTTTATATGGCCGAGCAGGAATCGCCGGTGCATCGACGGGTGGCGCTCAAGGTCATTAAACCGGGAATGGACACTGAGCGCGTCATCGCACGCTTTGAAGCCGAGCGGCAGGCACTGGCGCTGATGGAACATCCGAACATCGCCCGGGTGCTGGATGCCGGTGCGACGGAGGCGGGGCGGCCCTACTTCGTCATGGAATTGGTGCAGGGGGTAAGGATCACGGACTACTGCGACCAGCAGAACCTAGACACTCGCCAGCGGCTGGACCTGTTCATTCAGGTTTGTCATGCCATTCAACACGCGCACCAGAAAGGAGTCATTCACCGGGACATCAAGCCCTCGAACATCCTGGTCACCATTCAGGATGGCGTGCCGGTGCCGCGGGTAATCGACTTCGGCATTGCGAAAGCCATCGAGGGCAAGCTGACTCAGCAAACGCTTTTCACTCCATCCGAGCAACCGGTAGGCACGCCGGCTTACATGAGCCCGGAACAGGCCGAGGTGGGCGGATTGGATGTGGACACCCGCAGCGATATCTACAGCCTGGGAGTCGTGCTCTACGAGCTGCTCACGGGCAAAACGCCCTTCGACAGCAAAGAGCTGGCTCGGTCTGGTCTGGGCGAACTACGCCGCACGCTGCGGGAGACCGAACCGCAGCGGCCTTCCCGGGTCCTGACCACACTGGAAGGCGCGGAACTGCAGAGCATGGCCAAACGTCGGCACGCGGAGCCGCCCAAACTGATTTCGCTCCTGAAAGGCGACCTGGATTGGATAGTCATGAAGGCGCTCGAAAAGGACCGTTCGCGGCGATACGAAACGGTGAACGGTTTGGCGAGAGACATTGAGCGATATCTGAACAATGAGCCGGTAATGGCACGCCCTCCCAGCCGGCTCTATCGCTTGCGGAAACTCGTCCGGCGCAACCGCGTGGTTTTCGCCGCTGGCGGAGCGGTCGCACTGGCGCTGATCGTTGGTCTGGGCACCTCGACGTGGCTTTTGTTCCGTGAACGCGAGCTGGGGCAGCGGGCTGTCGCGGCGGAGAAGGAGCAGGCGCGATTGCGGGGGATCGCCGAACGCGGGTTGGCGACCGAGGCCGAGCTGCGCCGACAAGCTGAAGGAAGGGACAAGATCACGCAGGCAGCCTCGCTCATTGACAAGGGGGCTTATGCCGAAGCCGACGCTTTGGTCGCTCAACTGCCGCTCAAACAATCCACCATGGAAGGGGCGGCGGTGTTCCGAGCCCTCGGGGAATGGAACGCTGTTCAGCAGCGCTGGCCCGCCGCCAGAGACCGGTTCTTGCTTCTGGAGCACGCCAGCCAGGCGGATGAACCGGGGTACACATCACTGGATTCCACCCGGACGGCGGTGACGCTCGTCGAGTGTGGCGACCGCGAGGCCTACCAGAGGGTGTTACGAAAGCCAAAGT
>PLZQ01000557.1:0-1724 GCA_003152225.1 Limisphaerales bacterium
TATAGGGGAGCCGTTCGGTGAAAACAGTGTTGGCGGGAAGTGGTTGATAGGCGCGGGATTACGCATACCGTTAACGTTACCGGGTCGCGGGCAAGGGGCGGTTGGGGCCTGAAATTATTTTGCTGAATTGTTGTAAGTGGCTGCAAATCAACAGGACTTTTTTTAGGTTGGTGCTGATTTATCGTAGGGCGGAAAGTGGATTGAGAGCAACGCAAAACCGCAAGCGCCCTCGAACCGTGCGCCCAGCCCGAATTCCAATCTACGGCTGACCCTTTTCGGTTGAGAGCGCAGAGGTTTGTTAAATCGTGTCGGCGGGCGTCAAATGTGCCGGTTCTTCGAGAATGTCGAGTAACGCTTGCGCGCAGTACACCCGGTTGCGCTTCGCCTCGCTGACTGGCTTCACGATGCCACTACGTTCCAGCCGTTCGATGGCGCGTTGCCCGGTGGTAAAAGCGACAGCCAGTTTTTCGGCGGCACCCCTGGCCGTGATAAATGGGTTGGATGCCAGCAGTTCAACCACGCGCAACGGCGCATTTGTTGATTCGCCTGCTACTTGCTTTTGCCACTGGGCCAGCTTCGCATTCATGCGCGCCGCGCGACTCAGTGCGTCCTCAGACATGCGAGCAACCCCAAGCAAAAAGTATTCAAGCCAGTCGTGCCACGCCCCGCGTTCGCTGATTCCCCGCAGTCCATCATAATAGTCCCGCCGCGACACTTCAAAGAACGCGGACAGATAGAGCAGCGGTGTCGGCAAAATCCCGCGTTCGATCAAAAATAAAGTAATCAGCAAACGTCCAACGCGCCCGTTTCCGTCCAGGAAGGGATGAATCGCCTCAAACTGGTAGTGGGCCAAGGCGATGGTGATTAACGGCGGCAGTTCTGATTCGTGTAGAAACTTCTCCCACGCGGCGAGGCAGGTTTCCACTTCGTCTGGCGGCGGCGGGACAAATGAAGCCGTTGTCGGTGTGCTGCCCGGTCTGCCAATCCAATTCTGAATCTTACGGAACCGCCCAGGAGTGGCTTGGTGTCCTCTCACGCCGGTCAGGAGCTGCTCATGCAATTCCCGAACCATGCGAACGCAAAGCGGCAGCTCTTTGAGCCGGACAATGCCGTGTTCCAAAGCGATAACGTAATTGCCGACTTCCCGGAGGTCTTCAGGGCTGCGGTCCACCACCGCACCCGCTTCCGCCGCCAGCAACTCGCCGAGTGTGGCTTGAGTGCCCTCGATCTTGCTCGACAGAACGGCCTCACGCTGCACAAAGGGACGCATCAAGACGTGTGGATTGGGCAGCCGTCCACCTTCGCCGGCCAGCTTTCCAATCAGCCGATCGGCATCCGAAAGCACGCGGATGAGCCGGGGTGTCCATTCGAGCTTCGGCGGCAAGGGCGCAGGCACGAAAGCCGAGTAATTACCTTGCGGTATTTTCCTGCCCGGCAGGTTGGTTGTCGCATGCATCGGCTGTTTGCGACCGTGAAGATAGCACCCCCTGTTATTTTCACAATAGGCAATAATCGAAAATAAAGCTCTTCCTTATTTGCGCGGACGGAAATAAGAAACAAAGCTATTTTCGGTCTGGCGGGAAACGACGAGGAAGCACTCACGCCGCGGCGACGGGGCTGGCAGGAGTCCTGGCTCGGGCCCCACCCCAACTTCGACTTTGGACTTTAGACTTCAGACTGCGCCCCCGGCAAGCTGGCCAGCGCTGCCCGGCTGCGGAGCGAAA
>PLZQ01000557.1:1737-5832 GCA_003152225.1 Limisphaerales bacterium
GAGCCAAGACCAACGCAAAACCGCACGAACCATGCGCCCAGCTCGAATTCCAATCTACGGTTTGACCCCTTTCTGATTCAAGCGGTGGAGGTCGTCCCCGCACCGTAGCCCGCCGAGGGCAGGCTTTGACGTCAATCAAGTAATCACGGATCCAGCCTCAGCAACCGTTCAAGCACTCGTCAATTCCAGGTATTGGGACCCGCTGCAAAGATCAGGTCGCTGACCGTTGTCCAATGGCCTCAGGCTCTCTTTGCGCTGGGCTATCGTCATATCGTCCCTGCGAGACCTCGGTTTGGCTCGCTCCGCACGCCTATTGGGCGGACGCAAAGTTCAGCGGCGGGAGCTAGCCGCCACTGGATGGGAAAACCTCAATGTCTATCGCAATCTCTTGAGCAGCCGCCTGCTGGGCAAACGATGCGATGGGCTGGGCCCCTACTCACAACGACCTCAATCTATAAAACTGAGATGGAGAATTGGTCCAGGAGGGGTCGCTAAAATAGAGCGGAGTGCCGCCGACCGCGTTCGTACTTAGAGCAGTCCATGTCGCCAAGTTAGTCGAGGCTTCAACCACCACGCTCTGGCCGGGGCTTCCAGTTACATTGAACCCGAATCGGCCGGCGCCCACTCCGAAATCTGAGTCCGCGGTCTGGATTGCCAGGCTTCCCTGAAAAAGCCAGTCTTCAACAAACGATCCGGCAATTCCCGAACCGGTAATGAATCCACGCGCCCGAACCGTTGCGCCTGGCAGGATGTTCGATGCGTCCACTGTCCAACCGGCGGGAACCCGCGTTCCGCTCCCCACGTTGGACCAATCCACCCCATTGGTCGAAACGTCGAATGCGACCCTCCAAACCTCCGGTCCAGTCCCGCCTGTCAACCAGGTGATGGCTGAGCCCGCGCGCCCGAGGGTTTGAGTTGCCGGATAAGTGCTGTTAAGCCGCCCCAAGTAGTACCTGTTTTGGCCTCCCAAACGAGTGAAGCTTCCGCCAATCAGCGCCTTGCCGTCAGGCTGCAAAGCCGAGCACTGGACATAACCTGCAGCCCCTGCTTTAAAGTTGAGATCAAAAGTCCCATCACTGTTCAATCGGCCCAGGTAATTAACTGACAGGCCTCCGATAATCGGGACAGAATACTGGAAGTTGCCTCCCACTAGAATCCTGCCATCGGCCTGCACCGCAAGTGTGTTAAAGCCGCCAACAATATTTGCGCCCGCGCCAGGGTTGAACGTCGTGTCAAGTGTGCCATCGGCGTTGATGCGGCCAATCCCAGCACGTCCTTGTCCGGCCAGGCTGATGAAAGAACCGCCCACAACAATCCTGCCATCGGCCTGTACGGCCAGAGCGTACACCGAACTACCGCCCGGATCAAAACCTGCGTCCAGGCTGCCGTCAGGTAAGAGCCGGCCAAGGCCGTTGCAAGGCTGGCCGCCGAGCGAGCCGAAGGTGCCCCCCGCCAGAATCGCATCATCCGCCTGGAGAGCCAGGCAATAGACGCTCCCACCGGCCCCGACATTGAAAGACCCATTCACGGAGCCGTTGCTATTCAGCCGCGCTAGATTGGTATGTGCTTGCCCGTTGACGGACCTGAATGCGCCCCCAATTACGATCCTGCCATCTGCTTGAAGCGCGAGACAATACACCTGCCCGTCCGTGCTCGGGCTGAAGGAGGTGTCCGGCGCGCCATCCGGGTAAGCGCGCCAGAGGGAGGCGCACGGCTGTCCGTTGAACGTTGTGAAATAACCGCCGATCAAGATCTTCAGATCCTCCTGAACAGCGATTGTGGTCACCACATTATTGGCCGCAAACTTGAAGGCCGGGTCTGGCGAACCATCGGCGTTAAATCTCCAGACGTAACCAGACGAGGAGCCTACGCCGAAACCCACCAGGACTTTGCCATCGGGTTGGACCGCGACCGTTTGAACCGAACCCACGACGCCCGGAGCAAAGGAATCGGCGATGGCCGGACTTGCCAAGAACAGGCCGGCGACGGAACTCGCGACCGTGCCCATCGAGTTGCTAACCACCACATCATAACTCCCGGTATTCGCCGTGCCGACATTGGTTAGGGTCATCGAACTTCCCGTCATGCCGAGCAGATTAGTTCCATTCTTGCGCCACTGATACGCCAGCGGTGGAGTTCCTGTGGCAGTAGCGCTGATTACTGCGGTCTGACCATTTGTCACCACCTGGCTGGCTGGCTGCGCGATGATCCAGGGTGGACCAGCGACCGTCTCAACAGGCCAACTGCTTGCGTTGGAATACCCGCCCACTATCGTCCCCCGTGCCCGGGTATTCGCTTTCGCTGGGAAGGAGAGCCCGCCGAGTTGCCATCCTCCTGTGATCCGCGTCCCGGCGCCAACGCCAAACCAATTGGTGCCGTCAGTCGAAATCTCGAAGCTCGTGCGCGACAGCTCCGGGCTAGCGCCACCCCGAAGCCATGTGATCGTCGAGCCGTCAAAACTCAGGGATTGGGTCGCTGCATCGGTGTTGTTGAGCCGGCCGATGTTGGTTCGGGTTTGGCCCGCTAATTGGGTGAAATTTGCGCCACCCACAATTAGTTTCCCGTCCGACTGCAGCGCCAAGGCGTAAATCGAACCGACCGCCCCGGCATTGAAGGTAGGGTCAACCGTGCCATCCACGTTCAGGCGCGCCACATTGGTCACCGACTGCGCTCCCAGAGACGAAATCCCAGCCACAATGATCCGGCCATCCGCCTGCAAGCAAATCGTACTGGCAAGACGACTATAAATTGGATTAAAAGACCCATCCAGCGAGCCATCCGCATTCAATCGTCCGAGGTTGGCTTGGGCTTGGCCGTCGAGCGCACTGAACCCGCCGCCAACAAGGATCCTCCCATCCGCCTGGACGGCCACAGTCCACACAGAACCTCCCACGGTTCCAACGAAGTTGGTGTCCAGGCTGCCATCAGGATTCAGACGGCATAATCGGATGGCGACCTGTCCGTTCACATTCGAGAACGAGCCGCCGATTACTATCCCTCCGTCCGGCTGCAGCGCCATCGTGTTTACCGCGCCGTCAAGCAATGGATTGAAGTTTGTATCCAAAACTCCACCTGCCTCAAAACGCCCCATGAACTTTCTGGTTTGCCCATTGAGATTGGTGAAGGCGCCGCCGGCCAGAATTCTCCCGTCTGGCTGCACCGCTAACGTATAGACAACCGAATCGGCGGTGGCACTAAAAGCCTTATCCAGATTCCCATCCGATTTTAGTCGCGCAATGTAGCTGCGAGATTGCCCGCCGATGCCCTTGAATTTGCCTCCCACTAAGATCTTGCCATCGCTCTGCACACTGATGCACGTAACATTGCTGCCCCGGTTGTCAAATGGAGCAAAGCTCAGATCGGGAGTACCATCGGCATTGACACGCCCGAGATAGTATTGGGCCCGGCCGGCCAGCTTAAGGAAACTGCCCCCCACCAGGATCTTCCCGTCGGGCTGCGCCGCCAGCCCATACAACTCCGTGCTTGAGCCGGGGATTCCCGGATTGAATGAATCAGCCGTTTGCGAGTAACACGGCAGCGCCGTTTGCAGCAAAGCGAAAAGAAGAAATGCGCTTAGACGATGAGAGCGTTTGCCAACTGGTTTCTCCCCAATGACTCCTACGCGAGCGAAAGACATGGGTGCATATTAGCAAGACCGCCAGTCGCGTCAAGCTCCTTTCAAACTTTCAAACTGACAAGAGCGCGAACTGACGGTGTGGAAGCCGCCGATAGAACTCGTAACTGCCATTCGGTGCAAACGCAGATCCTAATCCCCAAATCCGTCCTTCCAGGCCGAGTTGAGGGTGTTCACGGTGAGCGATTGAATGAAAGTGAAAGGGCCACCGTGAAAGGGTCACGGAAAACATACTTGAAGTTGACACGCTGGTGAGTTGGGCTCAGGGCTAAGGCCGAACTGATAGGAATTTGGTTTTTCGCGTGCCCGCTTGTATCTGACGCTGCGCGGAAAGGGGTCAAACCGTAGATTGGTCCGGGTGAATCGGCCGGACAGAGGAGGCAGAGGCGGACTGGCGGTTTTCGGTGTTTGACTGGCGGGTGGTGGCCGGACACGGTTGGGTTCATGCCGCGCGCCATGCG
>PLZQ01000407.1:0-4496 GCA_003152225.1 Limisphaerales bacterium
ACCGACGTGGCCAAGGGCGCCGCCAGCGTCGTCCTGACCGAAGCAGGGTTGACAAATATCGTGGCATTGGTCGAGCAGGGGCGGACAATTTACCAGCGCATTCTGACGTGGATTATCAACAAGATCAGCCGGACGATCCTGAAGGCTGCTTTCGTGGCCATCGCGTTCGTGGTGACCGGCAAATTCGTGGTCTCCGCCTTTGCGATGCTACTGCTGGTCTTCATGACGGACTTCGCGAAGATCTCCCTGGCCACCGACCACGTCCGGCCGTCCAAGAATCCGGAAACGTGGAACATTGGAGGCTTCATTACCGTGTCCGTCGTGCTGGGGATCGCGATGGTGGCTGAGACGCTCCTCCTCCTGTGGATCGGTTGGTCGCATCTCGGTTTGGCAACCGACAATAGCACCCTTCACACCTTCAGCTTCCTGACGCTGCTTTACTTTGCCGCTTTCTCTGTCGTGTCCGCCCGGGAACGACACTGGTTCTGGGCCACGCTGCCCAGCAAGACCTTCCTTTTGGCCATCGCCGCCGATGTGCTCGCGGGCACCGTCCTGTCGTTCGTGGGTCTCCCGGGACTCAAGCCTCTGCCTTGGTGGCAGACGCTCGTGATTTTCGCTTATGCGATGGTCTCGTGCCTCGTCCTCAACGACGCCGTCAAGGTCGCGATGATCAAATGGCGCGTGCTTAACGCCGTGGCGAAGAAACCGGCCGATGTGACCCCGCAGATCGCCAGACGCGCCTATCAACTGTATGAGCAGCGAGGCCGCCAGGACGGTCGTGCTGCTGAGGACTGGGGGCAGGCGGAGCAGGAGATTCGGAACGCTAAACCACATGAATAGACAGACGCGAACAGCGTGGCGGGCGAGGCCAGAAGCATGAAGATGAAAATCAATTCAAAGGATTTCCGGGTGCCACCGGGAAAAGCGGTGAACCTCGAAAAGTCGCCGACGCATGTGGCGCCGGTTTATAAATCGAAAAAGCAATACCACAAACTCATCGAAGACCATGTGGAGTCGTTGAGTTTGCTGCAACAGCTTCACTACGCGTCCAACCGTTATGCGTTGCTGCTGATTTTTCAAGGGATGGATGCTGCCGGCAAGGACGGCGCCATTCGGCACGTCATGTCCGGGGTCAATCCGCAAGGCTGCGAGGTTTTCAGTTTCAAACAGCCGAGCACTGAAGAGCTGGAACATGATTTTCTCTGGCGTACGACCCGCCGTCTGCCAGAACGCGGGCGGATCGGCATCTTCAATCGTTCCTACTATGAGGAGGTGCTCGTCGTTCGCGTCCATCCGAAGCTTCTCCGCAGCCAAGGGCTTTCAGATGAGTTGCTCGACAAGAAGACCATTTGGAGGGAGCGGTATCGTTCCATCGTGGACCTGGAGGAGCATCTCCACCGCAACGGCACCCGGATCATCAAGTTCTTTCTTCACTTGTCAAAGGCAGAGCAGCGAAAACGATTCCTCAAGCGCATTGATGAGCCGGACAAGAATTGGAAATTCAGCCTCTCGGACACTCACGAGAGGGAATATTGGAAGCATTACCTGAAGGCCTATGAGGCTTGCCTGAGCGCGACCAGCACCCATCACGCGCCCTGGCACGTCGTTCCCGCCGATGATAAGGAAAATGCCCGGTTGATCGTTTCCCAGATTGTTCTGGATGCGCTCAAGGCGCTTAAAATGACATACCCCAAGACCACCGCGAAACGTCGGCGGGAATTGAAATCCATCCGCAAACGGCTCTGTGGAAAAGCCTATGAACGATAAACAGCCACAACGGCAGTATCCGATCGGCACCGTGGATTTGGGCTTCATGGGCTCCAACGTTGCGCGGAACATGGCCGACCACGGCCTTTCGGTTGCGGGCTATGACGCGGAATAAGCCTGGGTCGAAGTCCTGCCCTGAACGGAGCCACTCGGCTTCGCAATAATAGCGGCTAATCCTTCTTCCCCGCCTTGTCCTGCGCTCCAAGGATCTTCTCGGCTCGCCCGTACGAGCCGAGGTTGAACACATTTTGATACCCCATCTTCTTCAGCAAGGCCTCCCCAGCGGCGCTTCGCGACCCGCTCAGGCAGTGCAGCAAAAGCGGCTGCCCTTTCTTGGGAGCCACCCTCGCAATCTCATCGCCCAATCGGTTGAGGGGGACGTTTGTTGTCCCCGGTAGATGCCTTTCCTGAAACTCTGCTTCGCTGCGCACATCGATGACCGTGGCGCCTTTTTTCAACCATTCGCGCGCCGTCTCCGGCTTCACCGCATTCACCGTAACGGGTCAGCCATAGATTCGCCCGCCGGCAAGTCAAGAAGCGCCCGCGTGCCGTTTGATTCATTTCATTGGGTGCTTAATCAGGATCACCTCCCGCCCGCAGCAGATCCCGCGCACGTTGCTCGACTGGCCACGAAGCAAAAAGCTGAAAGGGTGGAAGGCTGAAACCGGAGAGCGGAAGGCGGGCGTTAAGGAACAAGGGTGCGAGGAACAGGAAGATGGGGAGGACAAGAAGGAGCCGCTGACGGCAGCAGGGGATCAGGGATAGCGCGACCGGACTACCGAAAGTCGTCCGAGGACAGGCCGCTGCCTTCGATAATGCTCTTGGGCGCATGGTTCGAGGGCTTTTGNNTGGCTCTGAGCCAGATGAGGGAGCACGGACTTGGCCCCTTTGGCCGTGCCGATCTGAACCCGCGTCGCAATCCACTTGATCGGCAATGTCGTTTCGCTCCGCAGTCGGGCAGCGATGACTCGAAGGATGAAGGATGAAGGATGAATGAAGAATCACGGGCACCACGCTCGCCCGCTCCTCGCCCTCCCCGGTGCCCCAATCAATCCTCTTTCTGCGCTCGGATAAATGAGTAACCGCCTGAAAACAAGTCCTGTTGTGATTTGCAGGCACTTACAACAATTCAGCAAAATAATTTCAGCCCCAAACGCTCCTTGCCTGCGGCCCGATAACGTTAACGGTATGCGTAACCCCGCGCCCACCAGCCACTTCCCGCCAACACTATTTTCACCGAACCGCTCCCCTATATATGGAGAGGCGCATTTATTTTCGCAGCCTGCTCGTGGAAAGGGGTCACGTGATGGATCGTGGGGACCGCCAGAACTTCCTCGATGGTTCTCGTCAGCCGGCAAGGCTTAGGCGCACACGGTTCATCGCCTCGCGCTTGGCGTTGGACAACGAAGCTGCGCGCCGCGGCGGCTTTGGCGCGCACCGCGACCGGGTCTTGCGCCATTGCCAGCACCGCCGGCACAAGGCGCTTCATATCGTCCGCGCCGTCCAGGTCAATGAGCCAGTCGGCCAGGCCAATGTCGCGCCAATTCAACTCGACCGCTGTGGTGCACAGGGTCCTGCGCTAAATGCCCGCGCCGCGATACCAGACTATACTCAGCCAGGCACGATTCTCCACGCAGTATTGCGGCAAGGACAAAGCCGCGAGGGGCCGCCTTACATGAGGGTTGCTTCTTCTGCGTCGAAGAAGAATTTAATTGCCAGGAAACTAATCTTTCCGGCAGAATAGAGGGGACGAATAAACCGTCTAAATATTTATTATGAAGAACGCAATGATGATGACGATTGCCGCTTGCGCGGCGATGGTGGTGTCCGCTTCCGCCGCGGACGTGAAGGAAACCTGGGCCAAGGACTGCGCCAAATGCCACGGCGCGGATGGCAAAGGCGACACGAAGATGGGCAAGAAGCTCGATATCAAGAACTTTACGGATGCCAAATACCAGGCTTCGCTCAAGGACGCCGACATGCTGAAGGCGATCAAGGAAGGCGTCAAGGACGGCGAGAAGGTCCGGATGAAGGCGGCCGAAGGCCTGAGCGAAGAGGAGATGAAGGCCCTGGTGGCCTACGTCCGGGCGTTCAAGAAGTAGCTTTTGGCGGGTGGGCGGGATATTATTGACCTGCCGCCCGCAATAAATGGGCGGCATAAACGGTCTAAGAGAACAGAGCTAAACTAGAACCAAATCACAGTTATGAAGAAACTAATTGTAGTCGGTGTAGCGCTCCTGATTGCGGGCGCAGTGTCCGTCCGCGCGGCGGACGCCAAAGAGAACTGGGAAAAGAATTGCACGAAGTGCCATGGAGCGGATGGCAAAGGCAAGACCAAGATGGGCGAGAAGGTTGGGGTCAAGGATTATACGGATGCCAAAGTCCAGGCCGACCTGAAGGACGACGCCATGACCAAGGCCATCAAGGATGGGGTGAAGGACGGAGACAAGACCAAGATGAAGGGTTTTGGTGACGCGCTCAGCGACGACGAGATTAAAGCGCTCGTCAAGTACGTCCGCGACTTCAAGAAGTAGCGCAACGCGCAGTGCAGATTCCGGGGGAGCCGTTCGCGGCTCCCCCTTTTTCTTGTACCCGAGGACAAAATAAGTTGATAAATCGGCAATGGAAGGGAAGCAACGGCGGGAAGCGTGATTAGATTCTCTGGCATAGTATTGCACAGATAATGATGACCGCAGACGCTAAAAGAATATAGCTCGCCTATGCGCCGC